>JAAYAN010000312.1 GCA_012719345.1 Ignavibacteria bacterium
CAGGGGATGATTCTCTTGGCAAGCATTCAGGATAGTTTACAGAAACAGCCTCGTTTTGATAAGTCCCTCTTTGCGTACTGACGGCGGAATTAACGCTTTCTCTGCTACTTGACCTCCGCGAACATCAACACGGCAGGGAGATGCTCGGGGGCGGTGATGTTGCCGCGGTCCAAAACCGTGATGTAATGCCATTTGCCCTTGAGCTTTTTGTCCTCGTCAGGCTCATCGTCATCGACAAGCATAATCACGATGTTTGCTGCGAACACGTCGCTGTTGACCGTTATAAGGTTGCTTACGTGGCGGTACAAGCTGTTGCGAGCTTCCCAGTAGCCATCGATGCCTTGCAGTTGTTCAAGAGTGTACGAAGTGTACGCCGGCTTGCTCTGGCGGATAAGCTCATCGGCATAGTCTGCCAGAGGTATGGCGATTTCGCCCGGCGTCAGGAAGCACTTGGTTGCGCTTGCAGCCCTAAGGTTGGGAATCTCGGCATGTACTCTAGCCGTGTAATCCGGACCGCCGGTCACTGCTTCCATGTCCCGGTAAGATTTCATGAATAAGGCGGCCCGGGCAGGATCAACCTCAGGGCCGGCCACGCCTTTAATCGTCATATGTGAAGGCAGAGGAAGGGTGGCCAGCACATTCGGTGGCGCAGTGTTGATATTAATCCGGCCGTAAATTCGGTTGAATGGTTTTCCATCGTCAAACTGCTTGTCCTTGTCCGCAACAGGATCAAGCGAATCACTAAGCAGGAAATCCAGCACTTCAGGAATAAGTGCTCCGGTGGGCACATCGGGATAGCCAGCGGGATAGCCAGGCGTGTCCAGCGTGGATGCCAGGGGGGTACTCAGTGCGCTAGCCATGCCCCGGGTAGCCTTCAAATTAGGGCTAAGGGCAATATCCTCTTTAAGAAGTTCAGGAAGAGATTTAGGCCCGGTTGCATCCACACGCGGTCCAACGAAGAGAATCTCATTCAAAGCCCCGATGTCCTGAGGAAAGCTGTTCGAAACGACGATGTCGAAGCCAGTCGGTATGCCTGTAAATGTTGCAGTCAGAGCGCCTTCGTCCAATTGATTTGGATTGCCCAATTTGTGAATGACAGACGGTACAGGCTCATTGGTCTCATTCGTATGAGCAATATCCACCAGGGCCCTTCCTCTGCCTTCGTCATCATCTCGCATAATTGCTTTCGTTTGCGAGGCAGTACTAGAATCCAGACCGATGTGGAAATGATCTAGTGGAACATTGTTCTTAAACAGCCTGACCTCCGAGCCTACAAACATGCCTGGGGCGGGTATAGGATACCGAGGGTCAACATCATCAAACCCAAAATCGCTATCACCGCCTGCTTTTCGCCCTGTACCATCAGGCACGTTCCCATTGATGAAGTAGAACACAGCACGATTGGATGCAGGCGGCCCGTACGTGCTAATGTCCACCTCAAAGGCGCCACCGTCGAACACAAGCTTACAGCCGGTCAGGTCAATCGTGGTGCCAAACGGGTTGTACAGTTCAACCGCAATTGTGTTACCCGAATCATTCTTCGGCGGGTCTGGGGATACAGCACTGTCGGCGAGCCAATACGCATAGACTTCGGCAATAACAGGCTGCTGGACGACACCGTAATATGTGACATCGTCTGTGGTGACGCCTGGCGTGCCGTTGTCTGTAGTATAGGCATACTTCTCAAAGTCGGTGATGTGCGCGTATGCGGTCAGATTGGCTACATAGTGGCCTGCATATGTTTTGCCAAACAGAGGTGTCAGCAAGGCATGCAGATCCTTTCGTCCATCGGACGCCTTAAGGATCTCTTCCGTCAGCCGATGTCTCAAACCACCCAAGCGAAGGCGGGGCGTGGATTGGCTAATTGTTGTAAGCAAGTTCCGCCATGCTGGATCAAGTGATGGGAATGCGGTTGCCAATCGTCCGGCGGCGGTAGCTGGATTTGTAAATCGCAGATATGCCTCTTCACCGATCGAGTACGGCAGGTATGCCACATTTGGCTGCTGCAAAGGCTGCATCAGGCGCGACGCGCCATTATTATAGAAAACCTGCAGATTTGGAAAGTCGGCTTCATCTGCGCGGATCCGATCAGGATGAATGAGGTTATAGGCTGGATCTCCCACGGCTGCCCGCAGCCTGATATTGACTGGGGCGCGAGGGTTTGTCAGCAAGGCGGGGTCGGTTGGATTGGCTGGGTCGTAATGACCAGCAGTGTTGAGGCACAGGCGACCTGACAAGTCGGTGGCGGTGTAGGCATAGTAGTACTGGTAGCCTCGGCTATTCTTAATCCCGGTGGCCGTAGACACTGCGTCCAGGACGCCGTCACCATCGGTGTCAACGCCGGCGACGGCGAGGGAGGATGATGACGGGACGGAAATCCACTCATCCGAGGCCGAAGCATCACCTGCACGCGCGGGATAGTAATCGACGAAATCTTCAACTCGTGCCGCGCCTGAATATGGCTTTCCATCCGTGCCAAAGTACAAGTCCTTGAGAGCGGCTGCGCGTATCTTGGAAAGCACGCCGCGAGCCAGCGGGTCGGCCTGGTTGCGTTCCGCTACCGCCTCCGCCTGTCGGGCGTCGAGATACGAGATGAAGATGAACGTTGAGCCAAGTATGGCCACCATGGTCAACAGGCCCACGACCATCAGCAATACCGAACCTCGTCTTTGGCTTGGCCTTCTCATGGTGATCTCCTCACTGCCCAAGTGGGCAAATGACTTCATACTCCATTTCCTGATTTTCTTCAGGTGCGTCACTGTCCTTGAGCTTGAAGTAAACCTTAATTGCCTTGGGCCAGTTGTTCTGGTTATGGTTCGTCCAGAGGGCAAGATAGGGTGCATCCGGTTCCTCGGGATTGTCGGGGCCGGCAGCAGGATGGTCATCAGAAGCAGGACCATACCAGATAAGCTCGGAACCGTCCAAGTCTCCATTTGTCCACATGATTTGCAGGTCTGTGCAGTTGGTCGCCGCCACTTGCCATAAAGCTCGCGCCTCGGCAAGCGTCTCAGGGGGAACCACAAAACCATTGGACCATGTAGCCCAAGTTCTGATGGAGTTGATCAACTCACTTCGCGGATAGCTCTGGAACTCAGAGAAGTCCCGCGGGCACTGGTCTCCTGTGCCGTCCCAGGTGGCAAGACTGTCTGCTGAAGTTCTGAGCACATACGAACCTCGCCAAAGCACATCCGAGACTGGGTTTGTTCCGGCATTTTGCTTCCGACCAATCATGGTCAGCGCGCCCGCGCCGTTCTGCCCGGATACGGCTGTCGTCACCCCGGCAGTCATGTATACCAATATGTCTGTGCCATCAGGCGCTCGGGTAATGGCCAGGAAGCCGTTCTGGCTTATGCGAGCGATGTCCTGTCGGAGTATCTGAGTGATTCCAACGCCAGAGCTGTTCGCCCGCATCATTGCCTGGGCTGTATTAACCACCTTGTGGCTCTGAGCGACCACGCTTGCGACGATGGTAATCATGATCGCCATCACCGCGACCGAAACAAGCAGTTCAGCCAGGGTGAAGCCTCGTCTGAGGCAGACCGTCGCGTTTCTTGTTGCTGCCTTCATCATTGTTCCCTCAGTGGCGTTCGAATCATCAGCGCATTCATTGCCTCGGTGGGTTCTTCACCACTGCCGTCATTTTCGAGAGGCACAAAGTACTTGCTCGGATCGCTGTCTGATTCTCCCCGGAGCTCATTTCTCAGCACGTAAACGTTGCCTTCTCTCGTTGCGACAACATTCGAAAACCGCCCGTTGTCCGCAATGACTGTGCATCCAAGCTCTAGCTTTA
>JAAYAN010000260.1 GCA_012719345.1 Ignavibacteria bacterium
AGGTTAACAGATGTGGTGGTTTTTCCTTCCTGCGGCAGTGCGGAAGTAACCAGAATTGTTTTAATTCCGCTTCCGGGTCTGCTAAATTGCACTCTTGTCCTGATAGTTCTGTACGATTCGCTTGGAATTGATTTAGGATTGCTGCTTACAATAAACTCGCTTTCCTTTGCTTCCCCGTTAAACTGAGGTATCCACCCAAGAATGTTGATATTTTTCTTTTGAATATCTTCGGGGGTTTTAATAGTTGTGTTGAAGTAACTTAAAACAATAATATAACCGAAACTTATTCCTATTCCGGCAAAAAGACCGATAATTATAATAAGCATTCTGTTAGGTTTAGAAGGTAAAAGAGGTATCCGGGCTTTATCAACCACAATAACATTTCCGGGAATAGATTGTTCGTTAATTACAGCTTCCTGATATTTTTCTTCGAGGAGAGAATATAGCTTTTCTAAAGCTATGCGTTTCCGCTCGAAACGCGCTAATTCGAGCGTGGCTTGCGGAAGATTATTAAATTTTGTTTCGTAATCCTTTAAAAATGAGGATAACTGATTATAAGATGCTGTTGCAGCTTGAAGTTTAACTTCTTCTTCAAATATTTCTTTGGTAAGCTCTTTAATTTCTTCGGGGCTCGATGAAAGCACTTTAGATTGATAACTGCTTAAATGATTATCCAGCTTTGTTTTAAGTTCAACTATCTGGTTATTATATTCATCAACAAGGGTTTTATTCTGGCTGGCAAATTTTGTGTTCGAAAGCGCCAGATCTCTTTGGGTTTCGAGCTTGGCAATTTGTTCCTGCAGCATTTGGATGTAAGGTTCGCTCGATTTTCCTGCCATATATTGCGAAAGAGAGGGATCGCGTTTTTTCATTTCATTCTGCAGCCTCACCAATGTTTCTTTAGCAATTGCCATATCTATTCCCGAAGCATTTTTACGCGCTTCAAAATCCGATATATTTGAAATAAGATTGGTAGCCTGTTCATCAAGCTGAACGACGCCGGCAACAAGTTTATAAAATTTCAGCGAGTCTTCAATGCCTTCAAGCTGATGGTATCTATCCTGTTTTTGAGCTTCAAGAAATTTTGTAACGTTCGAAACTTGTCTTCTGTTTTCACCAAGATTATATTCTTTATAAACATCTGCATAAGCGCTTGCCATAACATAAGCTTCCTTAGGCGAAGGAGATTCAATTGCTATTTCGATATAATCGAGTCCCGATTTCTGCGCAATATCAACTTTTCGGCTGAACATTTCCGCCAGTGTAATTTCATCCAACAAGGCAGGTTTGTCGCTATTGAAAAAATCGTGACTATATACCAAATAATAATTGCTGCTGTCCCGGTCTGTATTAAAAGAGTCGATAACGGCTTTTGCCACATATTCGCGTATGGTATAGCTTTTTAGAAGTTCTATTTCGTTGGCAATATATCTGTCGTTCTGGTTATTAGCAAATTCTTCAAATATTCCCGCATCAAGAATACTTCCCTTAGGTGGCATAATTTTCATAACGGTTACGGATTTATATATGTTTTTTGAAGCAACTGCGTATATTATTGCTGCGGACAGTATAAGCAACGTAATAATAATAATAGCTTTACGGTGAAGCATTACCAGGTTTATGTAATCCCTGAAAGAGCGGGTTTCGCCTTCAATCAGTTCGTTTAATTCTTCAAGTATTTTTTGGTTTTCCAAGATTTTACTCCGGTGGATATTTAATTTTGAACTTTATTTTAATTAAGGTTGCGGTAAAGAAAAGGCAGGTTAAGGCTGAGGTTGAGTCTTAAGAAAGAAAGGTTGAGGATAAGGCTAAGGTTGAGAAAAAGCCAAAACTGAACCAAAATCTTAATCTTAACCTATCTTTTATACTTAACCTTAATCTTAACCTTATGCTGTTTTTTCCTTAACCTATTTATTTTCCCGCAATGTTTTAATCAATTTGTTTAACGATAAAATCAAATCAGATAATTTTTTATCTAAAATATTTACTATATCCTCATTGAAATATTTTACTCTTTTACCATATTCCAAATGACTTTGTGTTTCGAATACTGAACCGCGCGAGTATAAGTAAAAGTTAATTTTATCAAGTGTATGCTCTCTTCCGAATCCTTCAGCAATATTCGCTGAAATACTCACGGATGATCTCCTGATTTGCGAAGTTAGACCATAGTCCTCTTTATGCGGCAATGTTTCTGTAATCAAAAAGATATCAGCAGCAACATCCATCGCCTTTTGCCAAATTTCCATATCCTTAAAGCTTTTATACACTGTCAAAACCCTTGTTGAGTTAAGGCTAAGGTTGAGTAAAAGCAAAAACCTTCTGTTGTAGTTTTATACTTAACCTTAACCTATCTTTCCTCTTAACCTTAACCTGCTTTTCCCTTAACCTTAACCTATCTTTCCTCTTAACCTTAACCTGCTTTTCCTAATCTGTAATGTTAATTATTAAAATTGCTAAGGAAACCAGCGCGGAAAATATTGAAAGTGTAATGGTTGTCCAGTCCTTAAAATAAAGCCGCTGCCCCCCGGTCACGGCTACTACATCGCTTGCTTTCAGGTCTGTCTGCTGATATTTCATTTCAGTTTTGCTTTCATTCCACATAAGCTTATTGTAATCGTAGCTTAAAATTATTTCCTTTCCGTTTTCCGGGTCAACTCTATACAGTCTGATATCTTCCAGCTCAGCATCTTCGGTTGGTCCGCCGGCATAAGATATAAGATCGATTATTGTAGTATTAACTGGTATAA
>JAAYAN010000259.1 GCA_012719345.1 Ignavibacteria bacterium
ATAGGAACTGCGCTAGTTGAACGATGGCCGGTGCCAGTAGCACGATGAACATGGTGGGCAGGATGAAGACCATCGTGGGGAACAACATCTTAATCGGTGCCTTCTGCGCTTCCTCCTGTACCCTCTGCCGTCTGAGTATCCTCATCTGATCCGACTGGTTCCTTAATACATTGCCCAGGCTGATCCCCAGTTGATCTGCTTGGATAAGAGACGCCACAAACCTGCTCAGATTTGGAACTCCAGTGCGGAAGCTCATGTCGCTTAACGCTTCCCGCCTGGTCTTCCCTATTCTCATCTCCTGCAAAGTCTGATTAAACTCTTCAGAAATAGGACCCGAAGACTTCTGCACCACCCTCTGCATGGCAGCATCAAAACCTAATCCAGCCTCGATGCTTATGGTCAAGAGATCAAGTACATCGGGCAAGGCCTTTTCAATCGCTTTGCGTCTGGCGCTGATCCTCGATGTCATCCATAGTTCAAACATTAGGTAGCCGCCTATCAAACCTACAAGCAAAGCCAATATCCTATTGACCGGACCAGCTCCTGAAACCCAGGCGATTACAAATGCAAGGATAGCGGCAGCTAAAGTAGTGAGATACTGAGTCAATAAATATTGATTGGCAGACCAATTATTGGGCCGCCCGGCATAATCCAATTTTTGCTCAATGAAACCTATCTGTCTCACTGGCGTATACTTCTGAATCAATCCGGATGTTTTGTCACTGATCGGCTTGATTATGCGGGTGGTAAAATCAGCTTCCAACTCTTCATTGTAACCAAGCTTGTTCTTCTTGGTCATCTGTACTTCCATCTGCTGTAAACGATCCTTAAGTACCAACTGATCACCAATAAGCAGTTTGACAACCCCAAATACCAAGCAGAATATGGCAAGAAAGACAAATGAAACAGCAACGTATAGCGGCACCCTTACTCCTCCTTAGAATTCAATGTTGGTAATCTTTCTGATGAGCATAAATCCGATTATTTCTGATACCGCCGCACAGGCCAGTAAAATCATGCCCAAAGTGGTTTCAAAAAAGAAAGAAAGGAAGGAAGGATTGATCATGGATATGATTACAATCAGAGCTATGGGCATAAGGCCGATGATCCAGGATGAAACCCGTGCCTGTGCTGTCAGGACCTTGACTTCACCCTTCATCCTTATCCGTTGGCGGATGGTGTCTGCTATATTGTCGAACATTTCGGCCAGGTTTCCGCCGATCGATCTTTGTATCAATACCGACGATATCATCAGCTCCAGGTCCTCATTCTTTACACGGTTGATCAGATTTTGCAGCGCCTGCTCGGTGGTAACGCCCAAATTGATCTCCCTAAGTGTTCGCCGATACTCCTTGCCCAAGGGCCCTTGGGTTTCTTTGCCAACCACATCCATCGCCTGCTGAAAGCTGTACCCGGCTCGCAGGGAATTGGACATGCCGGTAAGTGATTCCCCTATTTCCTCACTTAGCATAGCTTCTCTCTGTGATTTCTTGTATTTTACAAACACAATGGGCAACAATGCACCGATTAGCGCCCCGATCAACCCATATGTGAAGCTGTTGGTCATAGCTGTAACTATTATGCCAAACCCTAGGGCCATTACTATCAATAGTCCAATGAGCTCCTCTATCCTCAATAAAACATCCGCTTTATCCAAGTCATCTTCTAATCTTTCTGAAATAGAGAGTCCTGAAAAGCCTTTACCGACTCTACCCAATATCTTAGTATAATCTATACCAGCCAGCCGATTTTGATCACCATCTGATGCCTCACTGCCGGACCTGGTCAAGTTATCAAGACGCTGAACCATCTCGCCCCTCTTCTCGCCCCGCAAACGATTGACGCCTATTACACCGAACAGGATTGCCAAGAACATCAACCCGCTGATTACATACTCCATAAACAACCCCCCAATTACCTGATGCTGGGTTTAAATATCTCCTTGTCCAGTTTCACGCCCTCGGCGATAATCTTCTCATAGCACTTGGGCGTAATACCGGTCGAGTGATGAGATCCCAGTAC
>JAAYAN010000258.1 GCA_012719345.1 Ignavibacteria bacterium
ACAATAGCGAGCAAACTGGATGCTTTCCCTAATGAAGCCAGGATGGATCTGCAGACTCGCCGCAAGTCATCCTTAACCTTCCTGGAAATAGACAGAGAACTCCTCAATACTCTTGATCGCATCCATGAACAAAGGGAGTTTAAGCCATCTAGGAAGGCAGGAAATTGTTATTTCTGTGGCTTTAAGCATAATTGTGAGCCCCTGCTAGATCTTCGAGGAGGATCGCAATGACTGATATCGATAGGTTCATATCTGCAAGCGCAGGAACCGGAAAGACCCATACCATTTCGAAAACCTATGTGGATCTTTTTGAGCAGGCTATTCAGAAAGAATGGCAGTTAAGCGTAGCCAATGTGGTGGCCATAACCTTCACCAGGAAAGCAGCAGCTGAGCTCAAATCTCGAATTCTGGAAATGATCAGGTCCAGGGAGAACGGTAATCCTGCATGGCAGCAGCTCAGATCCTCCATGGCCTTTGCCTGGATAAGCACCATCGACTCCTTTGCTCAAAGAATCCTTTCCGAGATTGGGATCTTCACAGAGGTGAATCCTGATCTGCAGATTGGGTCTGGGTCGATCATGGGCGATATTTTAAAGCGATGCATAACCCGGATATATTTCGAGAATGGGGATTTGCTACAGCCATTACTGCGATTTGATACGCTTGACAGTATCACCAATGCCCTATCCGAGGCAGTTTTAGAGAAAAGATACGCAATGCTGGGTTCAAGACCGGCAAACCAGATGGAAGCAGGCTTATATCTTCATAGCGATTCAGATAAGGCTGATAGGCTTGTTATAGCCTCGGGTGCATTCAAGAAGCTCTTTGATAAGATTTATGGATCTTTTCTGATGGAGCTGCAGGAAGAGAACCTCACCGATTTCGCAGGCGTTCTCATCACCCTCAAGGATATCCTATCCTCACCAAAATATGCCTGGGTTCGCGAGAAGTACAGCAGGCAGTTCCAGTACATCATAGTAGATGAGTTCCAGGATACCGATTCTCTGCAGAAGGAGATCTTGGACCTGCTGAAGACCGAGAACAATCACATCATGTATGTCGGCGATGCCAAACAATCCATTTACAGGTTCAGAGGCGCTGAGGTAGAGGTCTTCTCAGAGGCCAGAGTGGAGATCATCTCAAGGAAAGGAGATGTTCAGCACCTGGAGAAGAACTACCGTTCCCATCCCGATATCCTGGAGTTCTGCAATGCCTTTTATCCTCTTATCTTCGATGGCTCAGATAATCCTTATTCTCAAACCTATGAGCCGGTAAAACCGTTGCCTGTTGTGGGAGAGACGAGCCAGAAGCCCAGGGTCAAGATACTCTTCAATCCAGAAGATGAGGCGGAGGCCGCGGCAAGGTATATTCGAAGCATCGTTGGACAGGAGTTCGACTTTCTGAAGAGGAGAAATGATCCCGATAGCGTAAAGCTGGTGGCCGCCAGAAGGCCGATAGAGTTCAGGGATATAGCTATTCTTCTCAGGAAGATGAAACCGGATACCGGTAAGGAATACATGCTGGCGCTTTCCAGACATAGCATACCCTATTACACGGTTGGCGAGTCTGGATTCTTCGAGATACCGGAGATTGCTGGCATTTTAGCAACCCTCAAGGTATTGTCCAATCCCGGAGATGAACTGGCATTGACTACAGCGTTGATGTCACCTGTGGTGGGCCTGGATATCAACGAGATGGCCACGATAAAGTACAGAGCAAAAATGAGCGGAACTCGTATGCACGAGGTCCTTGACCGTATTCAGGAGTCGGAAATAGCACCAGGCAGAAAGGAACGCCTCAAAGAGTTCCACCAGGCTATTCGAAAGTATCTTCCCATTAGGACTCTAGTCCGTCCAAGTGAACTAGCCGAGAAGCTGGTGAAGGATTTGAATTATGCGGCGTTTCTTGCCACTAAAGACAGCACAGGCCGAAAGACCGCCAACCTGAGGAAGTTCATAATAACTGCCAAGAGGCTGGATGAGTCGGGAGTATCCCTGCGGGAACTTGTCAGGATGCTCAATAAAGTTGGGCTGGATGACGAGGAGCAGGCTTCCATTGAGAGTGAAGGGACTAATGCCGTCAAGATCATGACTGTGCACAAGGCCAAAGGGCTGGAGTTCCCAATCGTGGTTGTGGGCG
>JAAYAN010000169.1 GCA_012719345.1 Ignavibacteria bacterium
AATCAATTCACTTAAAGAAATTTTGTATTCTGATTTTGAAGTGTTTATTCTTGACGATAATTCAACCGATGGAACTTACGAAAAAGCAGTTAAATTAACAGAAAATGACAAGCAATTTAAAATATTACAAGGGAAAGATTTGCCTGCCGGCTGGGTTGGTAAAAATTTCGCCTGCAGTCAGCTTGTGGAATCTGCCGATGGCGACTATTTTTTATTTATTGATGCCGATGTAATTTTATCTCCTTATGCGGTTGAAAAAGCTTTTGGCAATTTAGCGGCTCTAAACCTCGATGCGCTTTCCGTTTTCCCTTCGCAGAAAATGAAAACGTTTGGCGAGTTTTTAATTGTCCCGCTGATGCAATGGTTTTTACTGAGTTTTTTGCCTCTTAACTTTGTTAGATTTTTTAAATCCAGCGCGTTTACTGCTGCAAACGGACAGTTTATGTTATTCCATAAAGAAGCTTATTTTAAAATCGGCGGGCACGAAAAAGTAAAAAACTGTGTTGTGGAAGATATGGAATTAGCAAAAAACATAAAAAAATCGGGGATGAAATTTGCGGTTTTTACCGGCGGAAGCGATATTTCCTGCAGGATGTTTTCAGGATTTTCGGATTCGCTGCAAGGGTTTTCCAAAAATTTTTATGCAGGCTTCAATAAAAAAACTACTGCGTTTTTTATATTCCACATTTTTGTTCAGCTGACTACAACTGCGTTTACAATTCTATCTTTTGCCGTTTCAAATTATTTTCTTCTTGTACCGCAAATAGTTAACCGGATTGCTATTTCGGCAATTACAAAACAGAATATTTTCTACAACATTCTTCTTCACCCGCTTCAAATGTTGATGTTTATAGTTGTCGGAGTAAATTCATTTATTCAATTCAAAACGAAAAAAAACAGATGGAAAGAAAGAGAACTGAACAGTATTTGAGAATTCTTTTGTACATCATTTTTGCTGTGGGAATTGCGGGTCACATTTTTACCGCAACCCGGAATTTAATGATTTCAATTACTCCGGTCTTTTTACTGTTGGTACAAATATTTGTTTTTTCGCGCGAAATAAAAAATAGGCAGATGATACGATGGTTTGCAATTGCGTTCATTTTTTCATTCGTTTTAGAAATTGCAGGAGTTAAAACCGGACTTGTTTTCGGGCAATATGAATATTCTGATGTCCTCGGTGTGAAAATGTTCGGCGTACCTTTAATTATAGGTTTAAACTGGATTTTTGTAACTGCCGGAGCAATTAAAATTGCCGACCTTTTGAAAATTAAAAATCCTTTTCTTCCAGCATTTTTTACAGTTTTATTTGATTTTATACTTGAGCCAGCCGCTGTTTTCTTAAAATATTGGCAATGGGAAAATTCCGTAATTCCGTTTCAGAATTATGCTGCCTGGTATGTAATTTCGCTCGTTATCGTAATCATTTTCCGTAAAATGGAAGTTAAAGAATCTAACATTTTGTTCGCTGACTTTTTTCTGGCTCAGATTTTATTCTTTGCAGGGATAAGGATATTTTTATGGGTATAATGGTTGCCGCTACAATAATACTTTTTTGGGTCGGGAATCTGTATCTCAGTCTTTCCGTTCCGTTTGAAAAAATGAGTTTGGCAAGAGGGATTTTCCATTTTTTGATTCAAACATATTTATTCACCGGACTTTTCATAACCGCCCACGATTCGATGCACGGTACGGTATCTAAAAACAGGCAAATCAATAGGGCAATCGGTTATTTTACAACTTTCCTTTATGCCGGACTTTGGTTTAAAAAACTATTAAAAAATCACAGGCTTCACCATAAATTCCCGGCAGCTTCAGAAGACCCGGATTATGCAGAAGGAAATTTTATAAAATGGTATTTTTCTTTTATGATGAAATACGTAAGCGTACTGCAAATAATAATTATGGCTGTATTTTTTAACCTGCTTAAACTTTTTGCGGAAGATTTATCAATCATTATATTCTGGGCAATTCCTGCATTATTAAGCTCGGTTCAGCTTTTCTATTTTGGAACTTACGCGCCTCATAAAAAGCCACATACTTCCGAGATGCTTCCGCACAATGCGCGAACTTTAAGAAAAGGACACATTTACGCAATGCTCACTTGCTACTTTTTTGGTTATCATGCCAAGCATCATATAAATCCCGGAATTCCCTGGTGGAAGCTCTATCAAACAAAATGAAACGGATGATTTTATTAAATTCAGATTTTAAGAGGTGACAGATTGAGAAATAAAAAAGTTATTGTAATCGGGGCAGGATTTGCAGGTTTATCCGCTGCATCGCTGATGGCAAAAAATGGATACGAAGTTCATCTTTTCGAAAAAAATAATATTCCCGGCGGAAGAGTGGCAATCTGGCAGATAGACGGATTTACTTTCGATATGGGTCCGAGCTGGTACTGGATGCCGGAAGTTTTTGAAGAATTTTTTGCGCAATTTAATAAAAAGGTTTCGGATTATTACTCACTTTCACGCCTCAATCCTTCATACAGAATTTATTTTGCAGAAAATGATTTTATCGATATTCCCGCATCTTTAGTTGAATTGGAATCTCTTTTTGAATCAATAGAACCGGGAAGTTCTAAAAAGCTCAAAGAGTTTTTGAAGCTCGCCGAATACAAATACAACACCGGTATGAAGGAATATGTTATAAAACCTTCTCTTTCGGTAACAGAATATTTTGATTTTTCCCTGCTGAAAGAAACATTCCGGATTCAGCTGCTGCAATCGCTTAAAAATCATATCCGCAAATATTTCTCGCATCCCAAGCTTATTCGCATTCTGGAATTTCCTGTTTTGTTTTTAGGCTCAACTCCGGCACAATCGCCGGCGCTTTACAGTATGATGAACTATGCTGATCTGGTTTTGGGAACCTGGTATCCCGAAGGCGGAATTTATAAAGTTGTTGAAGCAATGTACAAAATTGCGCTCGAAAACGGGGTTCAGTTTTATTTCAATATGCCGGTTAAATCAATAAACACCAAAAACGGCAAAGCTGTTTCTGTTTCTGCCGGAAGTGAAGAATATTTTGCCGATGCTGTAATTTCCGGCAGCGATTATCATCATACCGAAACAAAGCTGCTTAACAGCGCTGACCGTTCCTATTCCGATAAATATTGGGAAAGCAGAATTATGTCGCCATCTTCGCTGCTTTTTTATATTGCATTGGATGGTAAAGTACAAAATATCCGGCACCATTCGCTTTTTTTTGATGAAAGTTTCGACGATCACGCATCGCAGATTTACGGGAATCCTCAATGGCCGGAACGCCCGCTTTTTTATCTTTCGGCTCCCACACAAACCGACAGCACAATTGCGCCTGCCGGAAAGGAAATTCTAACATTTCTTATTCCTCTGGCTTCGGGATTAAAAGACTCGGCAGAACTGCACGAAAAATATTTCCGCATTATCTGCGAAAGGTTTTATAAACTTACCGGGAACGATATTTCCGGTAAAATTCTTTTTAAAAGAAGTTTTTGTCTGGATGATTTTACTAACAATTACAATTCTTTTAAAGGCAATGCTTACGGACTTGCAAATACGCTTAGTCAGACCGCGATATTCAAACCAAAAATGAAATCGAAAAAAGTTGAAAATCTTTTTTATGCCGGACAGCACACCGTTCCGGGTCCCGGTGTGCCGCCCGCAATTATCAGCGGACAAATAGCAGCTTCGGAAGCTGGCAAATACTTAAAAAATCATTTATAGATTGAATAATAAACAGCAAATCTGTAAGTTCACTTTTAATTAAAAATATTTCCGGTGAAAGAATGAAAAATGAAATGGTTTTGCAGAAAATTTCCCAGGCAGTCGAAATTCTTAAAGAAAAAAATATTGATATGTGGCTCACGTTTACACGCGAAAGCGGAAACATAAAAGACCCGATGATGGATATGATTGTAGGAACAAACTGCACCTGGCAAAGCGCTTTTATTATTACAAAAAGCGGCGATACCGTTGCAATTGTCGGCTCGCTGGAAGCGCCGAATATGGAAACAACCGCCACATACAAAATCGTTAAAGGTTACTTGAAAAGTGTAAAAGATGATTTACTAGAAACGTTGCGGAAATACGACCCTAAAAAAATTGCAATAAATTTTTCCCGCAATTCCACACTTGCCGACGGAATGACTCACGGAATGTATCTTGAACTGATTGAACATCTTGAAGGAACTCCTTATAAAAGCTGCCTTATTTCATCGGAAGATATTATTTCTGCTTTACGCGGAAGAAAATCCGAAGCTGAAATTGCGCTTATGAAGGAAGCAATAAAACACACTTTGGAAATTTTTGACGAGGTAACCGGATTTATTAAACCGGGTGTTACGGAAGCTGAAATTGCTTCATTTATTCAAAGTATGGTAATTGCCCGCGGATTCGGCTTTGCCTGGGATATTGAACATTGTCCCGCTGTTTTTACCGGTCCCGATACAGCAGGCGCGCATTCAGGCCCTACCGATAGAGAAGTTAAATTCGGACACGTTTTAAATATCGATTTCGGAATAAATTATAAAGGCTACTGCTCCGATTTGCAGCGTACCTGGTACATTTGCCGCGAAGGGGAAACTTCCGCTCCCGAAGAAGTGATGAAAGGGTTTAACACAATAAAAGAGTCGATTAGACTTGCAGCAAAAGAACTTAAACCGGGTAAGCAAGGCTGCGAAATTGACGACATTGCACGAAATTATATCGTTTCGAAAGGTTACGGCGAATATCCTCACGCATTAGGACACCAAATTGGGAGATTTGCACACGATGGCGGCGGGTTGCTCAGTCCGCGCTGGGAAAGATACGGAAATCTGCCGTACCTGCCGGTTGAAGAAAATCAGGTTTTTACAATTGAACCGCGCCTTACTATTGAAGGATACGGCATTGCCACAATCGAAGAAGAAGTTATTGTTAAAAAGGATGGCTGCGAATTTATTTCTTCTCCGCAGGAAGAAATTTATTTGATAAAGTGATTAGCTTATGAAACATTAGATATTTTAAGTATTTTTACTGCCAATGAATGATATTTTTAATACAGAATCAATTATTAATGAAGTATTTGGGGATAAAGTGGAACTATTCCCAGGTGTTAATGAATTATTTGAATTAGAATTAGCTCATTTAGAATATAAATGTTTATCACGAGAACAACTATTAGAGAGATCGGCTTATATAAAATCAATTGACAATGAATTTTCAAAGCATTTCCATTTGTATTCAGTTAATTCTGAAAAAATTCATGCTGACAGATCTTTTGCCACAAAAGCATATTTTGAAGACGGGCAATATTCTACAGGATATGCCACACATGGATTGTTTCCTTATCGCGGTAAATTTCATCCTCAACTAATAAAAGGATTAATAAACATTTTAAATATTCAAAAGGGTGAAACAATCTTAGACCCGATGGCGGGAAGTGGAACAACAAATATTGAAGCTGCATTAATGGGGATTGATTCCATTGCAATTGAGGTTAGTCCATTTTGTCAATTTATGATTAAAACAAAATATGAAGCACTGACTATTGATCTGAAATTATTCGAACAAGTAAAAATTGAAAACAAGAAAATTTTTGATTTTTTTCAACAAGGAAATGTCTTAAATCGAATAGATAAAATCGGCGATAAAGGTAAAATTAAAATTTATAACCTTGCATTTTTAGCATTCCTTGATGCACTCGGATATTCAAAAAGAGTTATAAAATCAAATCACGAACAACTATTTGATAAAGTATTGCCAAGATATATTGAAACTGTAAAAGCATTTTTATCAAATAAACACTATGAACAAAACAAAATAGGCAGACTAGATATTTTATATGATTCGGATGCTTTGAACATTAAACTCAACTGTGATTCTGTTGATTGTGTTATTACGTCACCACCATATTCATTTGCAATTGACTATGTTGAAAATGACAAAGACCAATTGGAATTTTTGGGTTATGATACGCTAGCATTAAAAGATAAACTAATCGGACTAAAGGGTAAAACAAAAGACCAAAAACTTAAGAACTATTTTGCCGATATGGATACTTTTTGTCGCCAAGTTTCTATAGTGTTGAAAAAAGGGAAATATTTTGTTTTAATTATTGGCTCTAATACAAATCAAACTGGTGGCATAAGGTTGGAAGAAACAATAAAAATGGTTGCTTAAATGAAGAAAAAGAAAAATATTGAAATTGATTTTACAACAAAATTACTTGGATTAATATCAGAACCTAACTTTATAAAATTTTTAAATATTTTTTCAGAACCTAATATATTTAAGATAGTTGGAAGAACACATTATGAACGTTGGCATTCGGCATTTATAGGTTGGTTATTGGATGCAAATGGTTCACATTTGCTTGCAGATTATGTTTTAACAAGGTTTTTATTTGCATTACTAGAAGAGGATACTCTAAAATCTATTAAACATAATGAGTTTCAATTATTTAAAGTTTTGCCAATTTTAGATTTTTCAAAGATTGAAGTTGTTCCAAATGAATATACATCTACTGAATTGACAGTTGGTAATGTTGGACGATTTGATATCTTTCTAAAAGGTTCTTATTTTGATAAGTTTACTGATGTTAGTAAAAATATCAATATAATTTTTGAATTAAAAATTGATAGTCAGGTAAATAGTAACCAATCAAAGAAATATGCTGATTGGATTTATAATAATCATCCAAATGATGATAATTTTCTAATCTATATTTTACCAAATTTATTATCTTCTTCCAAGGCAACTGTAGGGGATGACAGGTGGTATTGTATTAATTATCAATTATTAAATGATAAGATTATATTGCCAATTCTTGACCATCCAAATTTAAACGAAAAGGTCAAACCTTTCATAATTCAGTACACAAAGAATTTAAAATTTAGATATAAAGGAATAAAAATGGCAATAACAACTGAAGAAAAGAGGCTTGCAATATCTCTATATGAAAAATACTGTGATGTTTTTGATGCTATTTTTGATGCATTACAAGAAGCTGATACTATTGATTATAGTACTTCCGATATACCTAAGAGGGGAAAAAAGATTGGGAAAATTGTTGTTAAAATAGAAAATAAAGTATTTGAAGGGAAAAGCATTAATGATTTATTTCAAAAAGTATTAAAATATCTTGTTGATAGTAATAAATTGAATAATATTCAAATGCCATGGGGGACGGGAAATAGTAGATATATTATTTCAAACCAAAGTGTGCCAGTTCATCCAAATGGAAGAGATTTTTTTATTCCAGTTAAGTACAAGGAATATTCAATGGAAACTCATGTTGATAGAAAAAGAGGTATTAAGATACTTGATGATTTTTGTAAAGAATTGAAGTTGAGTTTTGAAACAATTGAAATATAATTGTATGAATTTAAAAATTGAACAAAGAATAATAGGAGAAACAATTACAGAAAATGAACCTGTAATTTACTCTAAGGGGGTTTTTCTCAGACCTTTAGAAGTATTTATTAATGGTAATTCTCATTTTATATGGGTTGCAGATAGCTTTAATGATGATTCTTTTCTGGATGGGAAAAATATCTCCCCGAATTTAATTAGTAAAAGCATTAATGAACTGTTTTCCATTTAGTTTATATATAAGAATTATACAAGTTATAGAGATAGACTTGAATTTCAAGAGTACCTTAATTGGTGTGAAAAATGGATTTCAGAAATGGTCAGAGTTACAAAACCGACTGGTTCAATTTTTCTTCACAATATTCCCAAATGGCTAACTTATTACGCAACCTATTTGAATAAATTTGCCAATTTCAAGCATTGGATTTCGTGGGATGCCCCGACAGCGCCTATGGGAAAATCATTACAACCGGCTCATTACGGAATATTGTTTTATACCAAGGAAATCAAGGGTACAAAAATCTATGAATTGAGACATCCGCATAAACGGGATAGAAAACAAGGTTATTTATGGAAGGACTACGGTGGGAAAAAAGACCTTCTTCATCCATTTGGTCCTCTGGTTTCTGATGTTTGGACGGATATTCACAGAATAAAACATAACACAAAAAGGGACCCGCATCCATGTCAATTGCCGGTTCATTTAATGGATAGATTATTATTACTGACGTCTGACGAAAATGATATTATATTAGATCCTTTTTCTGGAACCGGAACAACTGCGATTTCTGCAAAACGGTTAGGACGGAAATTCATAGGTTTTGAGTTGGATGAAAAATATGTTGAAATTTCGCAGAAAAAAATAGAAAATACTTCCCCGAATTTTAGATTAGGAAAAAGTTGGGTAAGTTTTTATTTGAAGGACATTGTTACAATAAGAAATAATGACTGGAATAGTCTTTCGAAATATTTTTCAATACCAAACCCTATTAGAAACATCGATTTTGAAAGGGTTAAACTAATTGACAAAAAATTAATCCCTAATGATGAAAACAATTTATTTGAAACTTCTAAACAAGGGAAAAATACTATTGACGTGAATATTAATAAAAATAATGTTGTTGGTACTTATTTAACAAATCTAGCAGATGCATATTAATTAATAATATAATTGTTCATAAACTCATCAAGCGCGTTAAAGCTGGAGATGTACTTTATATTGTTGTAATTTGATAATAATCCGTTATTACAACAACCGAGAGCCTGCCCGCCGATTATTATTTTAAGCTGTGGATATTTTTGCATAATTTCATCTA
>JAAYAN010000316.1 GCA_012719345.1 Ignavibacteria bacterium
TTTAGTTTTGGAGAGTTTTCAGGCAATTTCTTTTTTAACAGAAATGGGGAAATAATTACGAATGTATCTGTTCCTTTAAAAATCAACTATAATATATTAACGGACACAGAGGGCAAGAAGTACCTGACTTTCCTTATTATCGACGGGAAAGGTAATCAGTACTTTTTTGGTGAATCTGAGGCTTCAAGGGAGACTGATGAATTAATAGCAAAAAACCAGGGAAACACCATTCCGTTTAGATCGGGGGAGGGAAACACTGGGTGGAAACTTACCAAAGTCATAACATATAAAAGTGATACTATTACCTTCAACTATAATAATTACACATTTCAACATACATATATAGCGTCAGATCAGTTTTCACAATATAGAATAGCCTCATGCTTGTTTACACCAGAGCCTGACAGTCCTCCGGTATCACACCCTAATTTCCAAAGGATCATTAATGAGCATGTGTATAAATGCAGTCTGATTAGTTCTATTGAATCGCCAATTGCCAGAATATCTTTTACTTACAGCACAATCAGCAATTTATATGGTTGGAAGCGTCCATTAGAGTCAATTGTGATAAGAGATTATGCAGGAATGTTAATCAAGAAATTTGATTTTTCAATTTCCAAAACTACTGCAGGGCAGTTGTTTCTAAACCAAATAGTGGAATACGGAGGAGATAATTATTCAGTCATATCTGATGGATACAGGTTCAAATATAATCTATCGGCTTTTGATATGGTTGGTTCAATGGGGCGGGATTACTTTGGCTTCAGCAATGGCTCAAATGATAACTATACACTTCTTGCATGCCCAGACAGTAAGTTATTTGGAGGGAACAGACGCATTGATGAAGAAAGCGTTGGCCACGGGACATTATCGTGGATTAAGTATCCGACAGGGGGATCTACTAGTTTTGAATATGAAAGCAATAAGGAAGGTTCAACCTATGCAGGAGGTGTCAGAATTTTTAGAATAATTGATTATAAGAATAATAACTTTATCGATCCTGATGAGGTGCTTGTTGAGCCTCAAAACAAAAGAGAGTACTATTATGAGGAATTAACCGGCTCCAACCTTATAACCCAGACTTCATCATCATCCCAAGGATATATCAAGTACTTTAATATGGGACTATATACAGGTACAGAATATGTTATCTATAGTGATAATCCTGATGCTAAATACATGGAAGCTATGGATTATTATTATAAAAAGGTCTCCGAAATACGATATGACGGCGATACACCGATTCAAAGAATAATCTCTTCGTATACTTCAACTTTTAATGGCGGATTCTATAATCCTTTGTTGGAAGATGAATGGCACGATGGCAATATCTCAAGCTCAACAAGTCCATGCAACTGGTTTACAGCGAGAAAGATACATCAAGCCTTCAGTAATAATAACGTTATTAGCTACCCATATTATATTCTTAATGATTCGTATTTCCGCGAAACTGTAGCTCCATTTGGTACTTACTACCCCGGCTTAGAACCAAAATCGATACGTATTTCTACTCCAAGACTGGTTCATAGGAAAGAATTAGAATATTTTCAAA
>JAAYAN010000257.1 GCA_012719345.1 Ignavibacteria bacterium
AGGGCTGGATAAAGAGGGGATGGCGTTCTTTGAGGACTTTGTGAACGAAGGGGGTGGAAAGTGAGAATGGACGGTGTGTTGTTTTACGTGTGCTGTGCTGTGGTTGGAGCTCTATTTGGTTACGTGTTTTTTAGGATTAGCGTGTGGAGAGGTGAGTGCGAATGAGTGAAAGGAAAGTGTGCCCATTGATGGCGGCAGGTTGGCTGGCTAATAGTAAGTCTGTGCACGAGGATATTTACGAGGACGAGGATATTGAGTTAACGTTCAGTGCTGAAAACTTGCCGAAGTGCTTGGAAGGAGATTGTGAGTTTTGGGATGTATGTGAGGGAAAGTGTAGTAAGAAATGAGAGGGTATCTGAAGGTTTGCGATAACCAAAAATTAGGTGTCGTAAGCCAACCAAGTATTTTTCCGTACACCCTAAAAAAGAATTCTTTTTGAAAAGAGAGCATAGATATCACTCCTTTCTTTAATTATGCCCTATCCCTCCCTTCTTTCTCTTTTTCTATATGATTCATATATATTATCTCTAATTTATATGATTCATATATATTATCTCTAATTTATATGATTCATTTATCTTTCTCTTTTTCTATATGATTCATATATCTTAATTTCTCTCTCTATAATTCATTCATAGCCCCCCTATTCTATATGATTCATATATTCCCCTGCTCTATATCGCCGTTAAAAAAAAGGAGCCCAAACCTCACGGCTTGAACCCCTTACGAACTTAAAAACCCTTACTTTCTAAAAAAGCCACTATTACACCCGCTTCTTTCGCTAATTTCCGCAAACGCCTGTTTTCAGCCGCCTTTGTACGATTCCACGCCTCTCTCTCCGCTCTTATACACTCACGCTTCAATTCTGCCTGCATTAACTCAAACCTGCCCTAATACACCCTTCTTTTCTAAATACGACCGAAATTGCACGGCTTTTGTCCAATACACGAAGCTTCTCCCAGATTTTTACAGCATTTCTCAAAACGTTCGTTTTGACGTGAAAATCGACAGCGCCCCACATTTTACCCTCCTTTCTTTTTATGCCCGTCGCAAATACTGCTACTTCCGTATTCCCCGAAAAGACCGCCTCTACTACGTCTTCCACGCTAAATAAGGGTTCTACTACCTCGAATCGTACATTAAAGAACTTTCCACTCATATTTCATTCCCCTAAAAAAAAAGAAGTGAGAAACTCACTCCTTTAAGAGATAGCCGCAATTATCTTCCTGTATCACTAATTTAAAGCTTGTTACACCGATTAAAATGCCTGCAACGTTCTCTAAAACCTGCTTTCCGTGTTTCTTATGAAAGAAGGAGCCATTTGGCCATAATCGCACGATATAAGTGTCCTCCGTCTCTTTGACGTCCATTCCTGCCTCCTTTTCAAAGAATATCACTGAACCATCGTCCTTTGCTTTAAAGACGTAATCTACACCGGTTTTAGGCATTAAACCGTTCGCTTTAAGAATTTCAGTGTTTTTGCGTCCAATGAATAAATCGCCCCATTTATTCACGTATTTCCCCGAAATCTCTAATTTCTCAAGCTTTTTGGCCGGTTCCTGTGATTTTTGCACTTCCCCGCTCTTCTCTGATTTTTTCAAAGATTCTTCCCCTGTTTTAGGCTCCTTTGTCGCTTTACTGCCTGCTTTACCCTTCTTTCCGATTTTAACGTCTCCTGCTTCGAGTTTTTTATTGAGCTCCGCAATATCTGTGGAACTCACGGCTTTTTTAATTTCTTGGGTGTTTTGCGAAGATTCTTGTGAATCTTCAATTTTTAAAACTTCTTTTTCATTTTGCACGTTTTTTCATCCTCTATTTTTGATTTTAAGCGTGTTACTTGCTCAAAAATTAAAAACACGCCATTTTGCACTGCTTTTCTCAAAATAGTTCTACTCCCCGACTGCCCTGAAAAATAAGGGGCGAACCAGGTCGCTTTACTGAACTAACGCGATTTTTAAGCTTTTCAGGCCAATTCCACGGTTTTTTGACCGCGCTTGAGGTTTCAGCGACCGAATCTCACGGGATTTCCGGCGATTCGAATTGCCTTTCTGCTCATGCCTGCGCCACGCGCAATCTAAAATCGCCCCTCGGGTATATAAATAAGCTCACAGTTCTGTACGATTCCGCCCTATTTAACCCAGTTCTGTTGGGGCTCTAAAAAATTTTAGCGCGGGGCTTTAAGGCACGCTTTAATAAAAAGACACGTCCTACGCACTACTTTAGTTAAAAGAAAGCCTTAATGAATATCTTTATAAAGCTGTGAGATAATAGCTTCTTTATGAAAAATCAATTCAAAAATCACCCTTTTCCTAAATTCATTCTTAAAACAGCCTCTAATTGTGAAATAACGTGAGTTATAACGAAATCAAGGAACTTCCACTGGACAGCCGTAGTACCACGTGATTTTGTTTCAATCCAACATTTTTTTCCTCTCCCACTTTCCTCCAAAGGGAAGCAATCCTAGGACAAGAACCTTTAGAGTTTTTTCTGCAGGATGCCCACACCAACTTGTATACATATACTAAAAACTAGTGCTCCAAAAAACCCATCACGCTTTTTCAGAGACTGTGGACTGCGAAAGTGCGGGTATATCTCCCCCGCTTACACCAACTTAGCCTTCTTCCTTTTCAGCCTCTTCATAACTTCCGCCTTCTGGCCAGCCTTAATCTGCCCGTCGACCACAAACTCATCCAGCTTCTTGCCCACTCCCTTACTATCACCCGCCAAATAATTATCCAGCAGATTCTCCACCACTATGTCCAAGTCCAGCGTAAACTCCTCATCCACCCATTCCTCATCCTGCTCTACATACTCCTCATCTTCCTCTTTCACATCCTGTTTCAAAGGTTCCTTTAGTGCCACCTTCCCTGCAGGTTTGTCTTCCACAGCAGTTCTTCGTGATTCTTCAAGCAACTTACAATTAGAGCACAACAATCTATAACGCTCAGGATTATTAATAATATCCTTATACATAGCATAGTTAGACATAGGTTTGTTGTATCCCCGTATACCTACGATAATCAAACATTCCAACTCGTCCATGCCTCCAGGATGTCCGCAATATGGGTTTTCACACCTCCCACCTAATTTTTCTAAGGCTTCCAACCTTTTGGAATGAAAATAACTTTTGTAATACTCTCTCCTATACTTTTTAATATCAGTTTTCATAGATTCACACCTGCATAAATAATTAAACCTCGTATTTATATATAAACCTTTTTATTAAAATAAACATATATAAAGCACAGGTTTATATAACCTCAGATTTTTATATAAACCACTACTTTATATAATATTTTTCTCCAAAAGAAGGGTAAAACAAAGCGGATTTGTGAATCTGAGGGCTAAATGGGCTTCTTTTGTAATGGCAGAGGAAGGGTCTTTTTTGAAAAAATAAAAACATTTTTAAACAAAAATCAAAATGTTTTGGGCTTCTTTGGACATTTAACGTGCTTTTCAGCCAGAACGCCATCTATTTTAATTTTTTAAAATAGCAGGAAAGGGTCAGTGCCTTATAGAGAGTTATATATTGTTATATATATATATAATATAATATATATATATATATAATATAACTAACAGTAAAACCCTTCTTTGTACAAATACTGTGCAAAACATTTTGATTCTATTTTTATTTAGTTTTAATGAAAAATACTTCATATGTGTTTTGGAAGCAGTACTGTGCGTAAAGGGCTGTAATGGTCAAAAGAGGCACTTCCCACACGTTAAAAAATAAAAATGCCCCTAACACCTATCACACGCATCTACACCCTTCTACTCTTGTCCAAACATTAAACCATACACCCCTATACAACCCTCTCCTTTCCCAACCATTCCATCACAACCCGTTCTCCCCTCTCAATAATCTTTATAAGCATGGACTCTATCTCATATCTTGCATTAAAATCTTGCATCAGCGCAACAGCACAAAAGCTTTCCTTTCGGACGCTTGGTCATCGCCTGCCTGTGAAGCACCATGGGAAAGTGCTAAGGTAGGACTTAGATGCAGGACACATGCGACCCCGCCATCGGATAAAAATGCTCAATCCTTGAAGAAGCGCCCAGATTCTTGGTGACGTGCTCAAAGGTCAGCGGTTCTACCAAACCAGTCAAGCTCTCTCAGGCGTGTTTAATGCCCAAACCAGAAAAATCGGGCTGTAGCTTCTTATGAAAGGAAACTTGTCGCGGCGCGGTCGGTGTCGAGAAAACTTTTAGCTTACCCCAGAAGCTACTCGTAATCGGATTTATCTCAACCAAACTTTTTTCTAAGAGTCTGTCAACTCGCGTGGCAGGCTAGTTACAAAGGAGTCAAACAATGATGTTTGGCTCCTAAAAAAGTTTTTTTTCAAACAAGAAATCTTTGCGATTTTTTGAAAAAATTTGAGGAAGTAAAAATGACAGGAAAAAATATGGAACGTCAATTAAAGCTCCAGCGTTCGTACGCCAGGAAAAGCGCTATCAAGCGCATATCAACTCCATTCGAGTGCCCCCGATGTCACTCAGGCAAAACCTTGACAATAAAAGACCCAAAATTTGTTGGGCACGACCTAATCTCCGATTTCGCATACCAATGTTCAAAGTGCAATCTTCACGGCATAATGTCTCTTACGCGACCTAAAACTTCTGCCGATGCTTATCACATCCTTTTCGACTCCCACATCCCTCATTCCCAAAAATCTCTCTACTAACCCGAGGTCAATTCAAACAAAAAGGGAGAAATTTTAGTTGACAACAACAACCGTAGGCGGAACATACATATCACTATCAACATCAATAATAGCAAGCGTCATACTCACAATATTCTACAGCGTAATGATAATACTACTAATAATCTGCTTAATCATAGCGGTTTACCAAATACACAAAACCATAAAAGCAAAAAAACAACTGCAGGCGATAACAAATGATAAGCGTAATAGTACCATGCCATAACGAAAGCGGAAACATCCAAAAAACATACCAAACAATCACAAACCAAACATTAAAAACAATACAGTTGTATTTTGTGGACGACGCAAGCACTGACACTACATATGCAGAAATACAGGCGTTGCCACAAACCAAGGGCATAACCGTACATGCGTTAAAAACAGAAACAAACCTGTATAGGGCAGGGGCATGTAACTTAGCCTTAAAACAAGTAACCACAAAATATGTAGTTATGATGGATGCAGGCACAACCTTAGAAAAACACGCTTTAGAACACGCAATAAAAACACTTGAATCAAACCCAAACATCGGATTAGTCTGCTCAAAAGCTGGAATAGAAAAAAACGGAAAAGGACTACTTTATAGACTCCAAAAACTTGAATATGCAAACACAGACCTCTCACGCATGATAACACAAAACAACGTAATGATAAGCCACGGATTATTTTCTGCAACAAGAAAAGAAATTCTCGAACAAGTTGGATATTACAGCGAAAATATGCTTCTTGAAGACTACGATTTAACAGTGAAAGTAAAACAAGCAGGATACTTAGCTGTTTTTTCACCGCAAATACAAGCATACACAGAAACCGTAAAAACCACAAAACAACTAATAAAACAACGATACCGATGGTTTCTAGGTGGATTAGACGTACTAACAAAATATGGTTACACAAAAGCAACAAAAGAAGACATATTCGGACATGCACTATACCTAACATTCTTCATGGCTATAATGGGTACACTCATATTCGGATTCACCTTCAACAACTTCCAAATAACATACACCAACATAATGTTAATCCCAATAGCACTCGCAACCATAAACTATGTTACATCACT
>JAAYAN010000256.1 GCA_012719345.1 Ignavibacteria bacterium
GATGAAATCCAGCGATTTCAGAAAGTCCATCACCCGTTGTGGCAGTCCGGTTGAGGCATCGTGCTGCCCGTAATTAGCCATGTCGATATGAGCATCAGCAAAGTGCAGGAGTTTGATCATGGGGTTATTATAATGTATGGGTCAACCCACAATGCTTGACCTGGTTCTATAATGGCTGTTGGAAGACTTCTATTTCTACGATGGGTTATACCGGCTAATTAACTCCTTAGCTAATTGGTGTGTTCTATCCCAACAGCTCAAATCCAGATACTCTTCATTGCTATGAGCTTTACAGTAGCCGACTGATAAGTTAACACATGGTCGGGTATCCTTATTACTCCAAACACGCAGATCTGAGACGCCTCCCTCACATGGAACATATTTATTTTCCTCAGTGAAAATTCGACTGGATACTCTTTCTACCCTTTCTGCAAATTCTCTGGTTGAATACTCTTGAGAAGGGGATTTATAGACAATATCTCTACAACACTGCCGGTCTAAGCTTATTCCAAAGGAAACATCCTCAAAAAAATCCAGGTCGATTGCCTCAGCTCCGTACTGTCCTTGTTCTTCGCCAACGGTAAAAACAAATTTAAAAGGAGGACAATTCCTGACGCCTCCAACTTCTCTGAGCAGATTCAATATAATTGCCACCCCGGCACGGTCATCCGCTCCCAGAATTCCCCTTTCCCTGGAGACAATGTTGCCCTTCATAACAACCTTATCTGAAGGCGAAAACTCCTGAACCACATCGAGATGCGCTGCAAACATCATCTTCTTTCGCAGAGCTTGACCAGCCCTTCCTATACCTCTTCCCAAACCTCGACTTGGAATGGTCGAGCCCAGGATATTACCTTGTCTGTCCACAGAAAAAAACAACCTCCTACATTCTCTTTTATGGTCTTTCAATTTAGCTATAACATACTCCCGGACAGAATTTTCATTCCCTGTCTCACCTGGAATTTGCAGCAATTCAAGTAAAGTTCTCTTTCTTACCTTAAAAATGCCTTTCCTAACATCATCAACGCTTCGAATTTCGCTCAGTTTCAAGGCTAATCGGTAGAGTTCATTTGTGGTGACATTTATTTGTAGGCGGTCAAGAGAATAGTAATCGATTGGAATAGAAAGTGACTTAAATAGCTCTGAAGCAACCAGTGTATCATTTCTAGTAAAAAATGATATCCAAGGAAGAGTTCTTCGATTCTGTTGGATATGTCCAGCACATGAGCCTGCGGTGAGTAGACCCAAGCGGTTTAACTGGACAACCACTCCACGTATCGGTGGTTCGACACAGCTTATGTTACTTATTATGTTCTGTTCTCCATTTTCCTGTCCCCCACAGTAATCTCTTCGCAGTAACTGATCGATTTGGTCAAATTCCAACTGGGGGTCAAGTATAGTTATTGACTCATAATCTGAGCTGAAGTTGATGCCCAAGATTTCCAAGTGGTTTTCCACTCGAAACTTTTCATTGTTATAATTCCAATTAAATACATTCTCTTTCACGCTTGGAATGGCTGAGCCACTAACAATTCCGGACATAATCAAAAATTCATACCAAGAAACAGACATGATTTTCACCTCCTA
>JAAYAN010000279.1 GCA_012719345.1 Ignavibacteria bacterium
CTTTCCGGGCAATGCCCATTTACGCACAAATGTTTCGGGATCTCTGTGATAAGGCTTGTAAACACCTTCGCAGGAGTCGATTATAGGAGGATGGATCTCGGGATAATCCTTCATTGAAGGAATTTTCCAGGGTTCGGAACCGTTGCCGAGAAAACCTTCGGTGAGGAGAATTACGGGCATCATATGCTCCATTGCATATTTGCCCGCATAAAATGCAGCATCAAAGCAGTGCGAGGGAGAGTGTGCCGCCATAACAGCAATAGGGCACTCGCCGTTGCGGCCGTAAAGAGCCTGTGAAAGGTCAGTTTGCTCCGTTTTGGTGGGGATACCTGTCGAAGGTCCGCCCCTCTGAACATCCACAATCACAAGTGGGAGCTCGGTAATCATTGCAAGACCCATAGCCTCGGATTTTAGAGAGAGACCGGGACCCGAAGTAGTAGTCACTGCAAAGTTGCCCGCATAGGCTGCTCCTATAGCGGTGCAGATGCCTGCAATCTCATCCTCAGCCTGCATAGTCTTAACACCGAGATTTTTATGTATCGCAAGTTCCTCAAGGATTCCGGTTGCGGGAGTAATAGGGTACGAGCCGCAGAAAAGGGGAATTCCGCTCTTCTCAGCTGCTGCCATCAAACCCCATGCAGTGGCCTGGTTACCGTTAATATTACGATAAACGCCCTTCTCCTGCGGAGCGGGCTGCACCGTATAGGTATTAGGGATGGCATGGATGTTACTTGCATAGTTGAAGCCGTCGAAGAGCACTTTTTTATTGGAATCGATCAGCTGTGGTTTCTTCTTGAACTTATCCTCGAGATACTCATAGGTGTGATCGAGGGATCTGTTGAAGAGAAAGAAACACATACCGAGAGTAAACATGTTCTTGCTGCGCAAGATCGCCTTGTTGTCAAGACCGCTCTCTTTGAGACTCTCTTTTGTGAGGGTGGTGATGGGAGAAGGGATAATGTTTCTGTCCTCGATTTTGAGTTCGGCAAAGGGGTCGAGAGTAGCATAACCCGCCCTCTTTATACCCGCCTCGTCAAATGCATCAATATCGATGATGATTGTTGCAGTGGGTTTCGTCCACTTGGCATTTGCCTTAAGTGCGGCCGGATTCATTGCCACCAACACATCGCAGAAATCACCGGGAGTGTTTACTTCAACACTTCCTATGTGAACCTGGAAGCCTGAAACCCCTGATACCGTACCTTGAGGGGCACGAATCTCGGAAGGATAGTCAGGGAAGGTGGAAATTTCATTTCCAAAAAGAGCGGACGCATCCGCAAACAGGGTACCTGTAAGCTGCATCCCGTCTCCGGAGTCACCAGCAAAACGAATTACGACATTTTGCATGTCAATAACTTTGTGTTGCATAAAATAAGAATAGTTTTTATGTAATTAATTAATTGATTAATAGTCAGCGCTTTGACCTTATTACTGCTGTGGAATTTGTGTAGGTGTCACCTTCTCTTCCGGAATGCCGAGCTCTTTCTTTACAAGCGGGAGCAGGTTCACTGATGCAGCCTCATCCAAATAGATGATGGCGCCCGCAGCGGTATTGAAGACGTAGGTCAACGAGAGCTCCTTTGCAACCTTGTTGATGGCAGCTTGTGCCTTTTGGTAAAC
>JAAYAN010000305.1 GCA_012719345.1 Ignavibacteria bacterium
GTTTGCAAGCTGGTTTCTGATTTTCGCCCCATTACGCGTGGCAGGAAGAACAAAGGATTTTCCGGAACCCAGCGTATAATAACCGGCCTCGGCTCCACTAATCAACGCATAAATCACAAATAACACGATGATGAGTACACTGTGAAGCACCAGATTAAAACCTGCCGGACTGAAATGGATTCCTTCCGGAAGGGGTAATCTTAGCGTAGTAGAGTCAATTCCCAATTTCCAGTCAGTTTAAAACGGCAAATCATCGTCACCCCCTTCGACGGTGAAATCATTTTCTTCAGCCACGGGAGGTTTAAATTCAGGTTTGGTGGGGCCTTCGGGGGGCTGATACGGCTGGGTCTCTTTCGTTCCGAGCAATTTCATCACATCCCCGTAGATCTCGGTTACATATTTTTTTTGTCCTTCCTTGTCTTCGTAAGAACGGGTGCGGATCCGTCCCTCGATATAGAGTTGTTTCCCCTTTTTAACGTATTTTTCCGCAACATCGGCCAACCTCCGCCACAACACAATATTGTGCCATTCGGTGCTGGTTACGCGGTCCCCGTTCTTTGCGGTATACGTCTCTGATGTGGCAAGGGTAAAGGTAGCCACTGAAACGCCCGAATCAAGATGCCTGACCTCAGGATCCCGTCCAACATTTCCCACTAAAATTACTTTATTGATCGACATAATCTCCGGAATTTGGTTATTGCCTTATTGAAGGTTTAAATCATCTCCCTACCGGTTATCTGCAACTTGTCCAGAAAATTCCTGATCAGAACCGGATATGCAAATTTAGGAATTTCTTTTTTCTTAATTTCCATCCTGTTCTCCCCCGGAGCAAGATTTTCTTGAAATACCCTGATAAACCGGGCATTAATCTGCTGGTGGGTAAGTTCATGCCGGTAAGGGGATGTTATTTCCATCACGATTGCCTGCCCCTGGCCCGCAAGTTCACACAGAAACGGATGCGTCAGGATTTCTTCCCTGGTGAGCGCTTGCGGAGTTTCTACCAGGGGTAATTGATAGAGGTTTTTCCAGATGTCATTTCCATTTCGTCTTTCCAGAATCAGATGTGTTTCATTTTCCAGAAGAAAGAAGAGAAAGTGACGGATTCTCCTTTTGACTTTCCTGGTTTTTACCGGCAGTAGGCCGGTCATGTCGTGGCGCCAGGCTACACAATGCGGATGGAGCGGGCATTGACCGCAGCCGGGATTTTTGGGGATGCAGCATAAGGCGCCGAACTCCATGACTGCCTGGTTGTGAAAACCCGGATTTTCCCGGTCGAGTAGTTCCTGTGCTTTTGCATGGACGATTCGTTTGCCCGGGGCGGTATCGACAGCTTCTTCAATGCCGAAGTAGCGGCAAAGAAGCCTGAATACGTTTCCGTCGATTACGGCATAGGGCAAGCCAAAGGCAATGGATGCCACGGCGGCAGCAGTATAATCACCCACTCCCCTGAGCCGGCGGATGGTGTCATAGTCGCGCGGAAATTCACCGTTCATCTCATCGACAATGGTTTTGGCCGCAATGTGTAAATTCCTGGCCCGGGAATAATACCCCAATCCTTCCCATATTTTCATCAGTTCATCGGATGAAGACCGGGCAAGCGACTGCACATCGGGATATCGTTCCACAAACCGGTTGTAATAGGGTAGCCCCTGCACAATGCGGGTCTGCTGTAAGATCGTTTCCGAAATCCAGATCAGGTACGGATCACTTGTCGACCTCCAGGGTAAATCACGCCGGTGTTCGTGGTACCAGTTGTACAATCGCATGGTGAATTGATCCATTACTGTGTTAACTGTCCGTTAATAATGTGGCAAGCAAAAATAATTCTTTTCAAAGGTTTTTGTTTTTTTAAATAATTTATATTTTTGCACTCCGGTTGTGACTCATTAAATTATTGAAAACTAAATATTTTAAGAAATGACAAAGGCAGATATCGTTAATGAAGTTTCTAAAAGCACAGGTATTGAGAAACTCACTGTCCAGAAAGCCGTCGAAGCATTCATGGAAACTGTTAAAGACTCCCTCGTTGATGGTAAGAATGTTTACCTGAGAGGTTTTGGTAGTTTTGTGGTTAAAAGAAGAGCTGAGAAAACCGCCCGCAATATTTCGAAGAATACTACCATTATTATTCCTTCGCACAACATCCCTTCTTTCAAGCCGGCCAAGACGTTTGTTTCTAAAGTAAAGAACCAGGTAAAATAAAAAATATGCCAAGCGGAAAGAAAAGAAAAAGGCATAAGATGGCCACGCACAAGCGGAAAAAGAGACTTCGGAAGAACAGACATAAGAAGAAAAAATAACTGTAATCGGTAATAACTTCATAAAAGGTTAAACCTAAAGTATATTTTTTACTTTAGGTTTAATCTCTTTATAGTAATAGGACAACAGTCTTTTTAATTTGAAATAATAATTGGTTGTGAGTAGCGAACTGATCATTGATGTCTCTCCATCCGAAATTGTTATTGCCTTACTCGAAAACAAGAGACTGGTTGAATTAGGAAGGGAAAAAAGCGGAGCAAAATTTGCTGTCGGCGACATCTACCTGGGTAAGGTTAAAAAGATCATGCCCAGTTTGAATGCCGCTTTTGTTGATGTGGGCTATGAGAAGGATGCCTTTTTGCATTATTTAGACCTGGGTCCTCAATTTTCGACACTCAATAAATTCATTCGTCTCGTTTCTTCCAAAAAGAACAAGATCACTTCGATTTCCCGGATTCAGTCCGAAGCGGATATCAACAAGGAAGGATCGATAGCCGACCTTTTGAAAGTGGGCCAGAAAATTCTGGTACAGATTGCAAAGGAGCCTATAAGTACAAAAGGACCCCGTTTGACTTCCGAAATCTCCATTGCCGGCCGTAACCTGGTTCTGATGCCCTTCAGCGACAAGGTTTCAGTTTCCCAAAAAATCAAGTCAAATGAGGAGAAAAGCAGGTTAAAGAATCTGGTTCAGAGTATCAGGCCTAAAAAGTATGGAATAATTGTCCGTACGGCAGCAGAAGAAAAAATGGTGGCTGAACTCGATCAGGAGATCA
>JAAYAN010000321.1 GCA_012719345.1 Ignavibacteria bacterium
AGATGGATGGAGAATATTTACAGCGAATTCGGGGATGTCAAGTTTAAACCTTCCCCTCTGATCAAGAAACTGGTCAGGGCAAAACATTTTGGCATGTCGGTAGGCCGGGGATTTTATCAATACGATGAAAACGGGATCAAGATCATTACCAAAACCAAACCTTGTTAACCAATAAATTGTTGTCAATGAAAGTTTTAGTGTTAAACTGCGGAAGCAGTTCCATCAAATACCAACTGTTCGACATGGCTGTCAGGCGTATGATATCCAAAGGCGGAATTGAAAAGCTGGGAATGAAGGGATCGTTTCTCAAACATACCCGTGAAGACGGCCAGGAAATCCTTTTCGAAGGAGAAATCATCGATCATAAGGTCGGTATTGAATATATCCTGGGTGTGCTTACCAGCGGGAAGCATGGATGTCTGAAGAGTCTTGACGAATTGGACGCTGTGGGTCACCGGGTGGTCCATGGAGGTGAGAGGTTCAAATCGAGTGTATTTATCGATGATGAAGTAAAAGAAGTATTGGAAAAGAATGTGGGATTGGCTCCCCTTCACAATCCACCGAATCTCAAGGGTATTTATGCCATGGAAGAATTGATTCCTGGTATCCCCCAGGTCGGCGTTTTCGACACCGCTTTTCACCAGACGATGGAACCCTTTGCCTACATGTACGGTATTCCTTACATCCTGTATAAGAAACATGCCATCCGAAGATACGGGTTCCACGGAACAAGTCACCGTTATGTGAGCCAGAGGGTATGTGAGTTGCTTGGCCGGGATATCGCCACCCAGAAAATTATTACCTGTCACCTGGGGAACGGAGCTTCCATTGCTGCTGTAAAATACGGGAAGTCAATGGATACTTCCATGGGATTCACCCCGATCGAAGGATTAATAATGGGAACCCGTGCAGGTGATTTGGATATCGGGGTTGTAACCTATATCATGGAAAAAGAGGAACTGGGGCTTCGTTCTGCCAACTCCCTTTTTAACAAGCACAGTGGGATGATCGGTCTCACTGGAGTATCGTCTGATATGCGGGAAATTGAACAGGCAGCTCAGAATGGCAATGAAAGGGCTATCCTGGCCCTGGAAATGTACAATTACAGGGTAAAGAAATACATTGGATCGTATGCTGCCGCCATGGGAGGCATCGATATTCTGGTGTTTACCGGAGGAATCGGCGAGAACGACAGCGAGGTCAGAGCAGGATCGGTAAGCGGCCTGGAATTTATGGGCATTGAACTTGATGGCCAGAAAAACCCGGGCTTCAGAAAAGAAGGAGAAATCAGTACTCCCGACTCCCGAGTAAGAGTGATGGTGGTTCCCACCAATGAAGAGCTGATGATTGCACTTGACACTTCCGTGATTATCGAAGAACGAAATAATCATACCCACGTATGAAAAGGGAGGCATTAAGCCTCCTTTTTGTTTTGTGAGTTTCACTATATTTACGCGCAATAGCCGAATACTTACCCGATTGATTAAATCATGATGGAAATTGTAACGCTCATTGACCTGTTTACCGCCCTGAAAGGAAAACCTGTGAAAAGGTTGGTGGCCGTCAATGCAATCGATGACCATACCCTTGATGCGGTTAACCAAGCTGTGGAAAATGGATTTGTGGAAGCTACCCTTACCGGTGACCGGGAGACGATTCTCCAAACCTGTGCAAAACTCGGTATTGACTCCGGAAAATTCATTATTGAATCAGCCGCAACAGAAGATGCTGCGGCGCTAAAAGCCGTAGAGCTGGTTGCTGAAGGGAAGGGCGATCTGATGATGAAGGGATTGTTGAGTACCGATAAGTTTATGCGGGCTATCCTGAATAAGGAGTATAAACTGGTTCCTCCCGGGGGAGTTTTGAGCCATGTGACGGTAGTGGAAACTCCGAAATACCACAAACTGCTGGTGGTAAGCGATGTAGCCATTATTCCGTATCCTGATCTGAACCAGAAAATCGTAATGGTGAGATATCTGATTCAGACAGCTAAAGCGCTGGGCATCGCCCTACCCAAGGTAGCTCTGGTGGCAGCCACCGAACAGGTGCTAACTGCAATCCCTGCCTGTACCGAT
>JAAYAN010000006.1 GCA_012719345.1 Ignavibacteria bacterium
ATCCGGTTTCAGAATCGAAAACTCCTCCACAAAAAGCGAAGTCAAGAAAATCATTATTTTTAAGAACACTTGTTATATTTCCAAATTCATCATAGTCAATGCTTTGTACTATTGCACCAGTTGCTGCATTAACAATAAGTTTTACAGAACCAACTCGCCAGGCATAGCTATTGACGGAAATGGTTTGTAATAACGGTGCCTGTCCCGCAGTTTTTTTGCGGGATAAGTCGTGTCTCCTTTTACAATGTAACCGGGTCCATAAAGAACTTTTATTTCATCGGCGCTGTCAACTTCTGCTACCGGTAATCCGTCAAAAGCCGGATCTCCACTTCGTTTCGACAGACCACCCGAATATAGCAGTTTTTATTTTGATTGTTTCAAATAACTTGATTTCAAACAAAACATATATACTAACATAAAAATTGTTTCTTAACCAAACAATTTAAATCTAATCAGTACTCCCACAAACTGCCCTGATAAGCAATTCTTTTTATATTTTCATCTTTTGGATTGATCTTCAAAATATCTAATATTCTTTCCCCCCTTGATAATACTTCTTCAGCTGCTATTTTAAGGTTATTTTTTAATTCCTCTTTACTTTCAAATTTCCACCCGCCTACAAATGAATTTACTTTTGTAGGCGCTAATAATTTGATCGCCAAATTAGTAAATCTATTTTTAGTTACAACATCTATTACATCCAAATACAAGTCAAAATAATTTAACGGTTTAAATTGATTATTTTCATCAGGGAACAATCCATTTTTTACTTGAATATATAGCACATCAAAATATTTTTTGTTTTCAGATTGTCTCGAAAAGATATATACACCTTTCCTTTTGGGAAAAATATGCTCATCACTTTTAAAACCGCAATTTACGATAATAGGTAAGAATTCTTCTCTTATTGCTTCTCTATAATTTAACTTCAAACTTATATTCATATTTTTCTCATATTAAAATGCTAAAATTGGCATTGGAATCCTAAATAGGCTAAAAAATGGACCTAGTCTTTTAAATAACTCATATCCGGGGGCGGGCAATGGATTTACTTTTAGTCTTATTTGGTATGTTAGAACCCCTGGTTTGTCAAAATTTAATTTATAATAGTGGTAACTATCAATAGGTATATCTGCTAAAATATCTGGTCTATGTGCAAGACTTGTTCCTTTTTTTAAATCGCTGCAAGGATCTTTATCAATATATTTTTTTAATTGATTATTTACTTTACCTAAACTACCAGCAGGCTTTAAATCGTATATTTCATTTACATCATTAAGTATTAAATCAGGATAGCCTGTACCACCATTTCGTCCACCACCAGGAATTGAATAGTTTATATCTGCTGAAGGTCCATATCTTGCTTGAATAACAGGTAAAATTATTTTATGTGCAATTTTCCCAGTAGCGCCAATATCAATCCCTTGCAACCCATTAACATCCACCGCATTAATCGGGTCATTCAGGCAGTACTCGTAAAAGTTGCTTTGACCGCCGCCGAAGCCTATCGGGTCTTTGGCTGTCCATCTGCCAATTTCAGGGTCATAATCTCTTGCACCGAAGCGTACAAGTTTGGTATCGGCATCGTAAATTCCACCTGCAAAACCAAAATCCGTAAACTCCTTCCTCCGCTTCGCTGCGGCGGGCAGGCTATTTTCATTAAGTAAAGAACTAATATTTCCAAATTCGTCATATTCTATA
>JAAYAN010000170.1 GCA_012719345.1 Ignavibacteria bacterium
CTTAAAATTATTTCCTTTCCGTTTTCCGGGTCAACTCTATACAGTCTGATATCTTCCAGCTCAGCATCTTCGGTTGGTCCGCCGGCATAAGATATAAGATCGATTATTGTAGTATTAACTGGTATAAGATATTTACCGGGGTAACGGACAAAACCCCATATTGCCACTTCCATATTCAGGGTGTTAGTTCTGCTGTAATCGTAATATCCGCCTTGCCGTTGCTGAATATTTCCGGTAGCTGAACCTATAGAAAGGTCTTTCACCTGGCAATAACCTATAGATACAAATATAAAAACCAATAATAAATATTTTAATTTCATTTACTTCCCTTCGTTAATAGTAAATTTTATTGTTGAGCTGTAGTTTGAGCATATCAAATTTTCAGTGTCTCCGGGTACAGCTCCGCCACGTTAGTCACATTTATCTCCCTTTAGCTCACAAATATTTATTGCACTATCACAAACTAGTACAACATTTATAATATATAAAACGTAATCGTGAGTTTTTTTTAGTCGTAAATATATTTAATTTTTACCTGATATAATAAATTTATTTTACTTTTATATTTGCTATAGGAAGCTTTACAATAACCGAACGCTGAAGCAAATCTATTGTAACTGCAAGCATATTATCATTTCCTGAAACAGAATAAACAACTCCTTCAATTCCGTCAAAAGGACCGCCTGTTACAATAATTTTTTTCCCTTCAATAATTTTATATTCTACAAATATTTCCTTATTAGAATTCAACATTTTTTTAAGGTTTTCAATCTGATAATCAGGAATTGCTGCAGGTAAACCGGAAAATGATACAGTATTAATTATTGCTTTTTGCTGCAAACCTAAAAGCCGTTCTTTTTCGGTAACTTTTACAAAAATATATCCTTTAAATAACGGCTCGTTTATATTCTTCCACCTGTCGGACCATCTCTTTTTTACAATAATAGCGGGAAGAAAAGTTTCACCGCATATATTATTTAACTGCTCCAATGCTTTAAATTCGTGTTTTGGTTTAGTGTAATATGCATACCACTTTCTATTAACATCATTCATATACAAATGATTGGATTTTTAATCTTCAAATATAAATTATTTTCACAAATAATTAACATAAAGATTTGTTTTCTCTCTCGTGTTCTGTATTATAAGATACCTCTCTGCAAGCAACGGGGAACTAACACCAAAGAGATTAGATTAACTTTTGCCTAAAGATTTATTTATAAATCGGGTTAAAACTCATTCATGTTATATTATATAAAAAAAACCGGGGCAAATATATAATGTTTCTCATTAGTTGACCATGACGTACTTTTACAAATTTAATCGGCTTATGTATTGCTTAATACAAATTGCTTTAGAGAAAAGTCAATCAAAATTTATTATACATAATACCTGCCTGCCAGTGAAAAGCCTTATTTACAAACCGGCAGGCACGGTATTATAAATTATTTATTGTATTTACAATTGCTTAGAAAGAACAATAATGGTGAGGGCTGCAGACATTATTGCAAACACATCTCGTATAGTTGCGCCTACATCAAATTTCTCAGTTTCGGGCTGAGGAGGAGGTGTTTTTGTAACTTTAATGATTGCTCCGTCTTTTACTTCTGGGTTAGAACTCAGAAATCCGAAATTAATACGCTTGGAACTTCCATCGGCGCTATAAAGAATTATATAATCGGCATCGTTAGTTTCACCGCCGGCGCGTTTAATATAGTCTTTAACATCATCGCCTGGAATATATTTAAACAAACCTTCGTTATTTACTTCACCTGTTAAAAATACCGTGTTTGGCGTTGCAGGCACGTAAATGGAATCGCCGTTTTTCAGGAAAATATCCTCGTCCTCGTCTTCATTATAATAAACTTTTTCCATATCGAGCGCAACTCTTTTATTGCCGCGGGAAAAGTATGTTCCGTAAAGGAACGCTTCCGAAGTAGGTCCCCCTGCTTCTGAAAGCAGCTCCGATATTTTCTGATTTTTTTTCATCAGCACGTAAGTACCTGGATATTTTACTTCTCCTGTAATTTTTACTACTCTTTGCTCTTCGTAATACGGATTTTTGCGTACAACAATTACGTCTTTCTGCTGAAGAAGGAAATCTTTACTGTTTACCTTGGAAATATCAATAAGATACTCGCCTTTTTCATTTTCTATAACTGGAACGGTAATATTAAAAGAATGGCTTAAAGTATCCCCGGGCATACCAAGCGGGTCTATACGGTTTACATAAATCTGTGTTTTATCTGCATTGTCCTGGAATCCGCCTGCCTGAATAACCGCATCAAGAGGCGACATATTTTCACTTAATCTGAAAACCCCGGGCTGGCGTACTTCACCTTTTACCGTAACGTATTTATCGTAAATTTTATCCACATCGCCTTTATAAATTTTAACAGCGTCACCAGGTTCAATATCAATATTATACGAAGGATCGTTAAGCACTTTTTCGAGGTCGAAATGTATTATTGTGGTTGTAATTCTGTCGGGATTCAAGCGTATAATATCGCCTCGGGCAGTATAAGCTTTTCTTGCGTGCATAGGGTCCAGCAAGCCGCCTGCGCGGTAAATCATATCGTAAAGCGTAAGACTGTCGGCATACTGAATTGTAAACGGATTTTTAACATATCCTTCAATTGAAACGTACATTCTTTCTTCAATTTCGTAAATTGAATAAATCTTTATCTGGTCGCGCGGGAAAAGTAGTATATTATTTTCGCTGTCGTTATTTTGCGCCTTCGATAAATCAACCGTGAAGAACTCATTTTTTTTATTCGGCAGGGTTCTTATTACATCAACTTTTCCAAGATTAGCCTGAGGCAGGAGACCGTATGCTTCATTAACAAGATCCATCAGCCTTTTGCCTTCTTTATATTCATAAGTTCCCGGTCTGTAAACAGCTCCTTCAATTGCAACATAGTTTTCAATTTCATCAAGAATTGGATATATTATTACTTCATCGCCGTTTTGAAGAAAGAAATTACTGCTTCTGTTTTTCATAATATCAGTAAGATTTATATCAATAATTTCCATATCAAACTGATTCTGTTTTCTTTTATCGTAAGGAATTATTCTTTTAATCTGAACCCTGTCCGTAAATGCAGTGGCTTTTAATCCGCCGGCAAATTTAACAAGTTCAAGTATTCCTTCGCCTTCAACAAGCTCGTAAATATAGGGACGGAGAATTTCGCCTGTAATCTGGACGGTGCTTTTACGAGGGGATATAAAAATAATATCGTTATTACGCAGACGGGCATCATTTTTTATTTCGCCATTCAGAAGATAGTCGTATAAATCTACTGTTGTTTCGGTTTTGTTGTTACGTATAATTTTAATTTCGCGCATGCTTCCCGATTCAAGCGGACCTCCTATGCTGTAAAGAGCATTAAATACAGTAGAAAAACTGCTTACATCATATCCGCCGGGCTGTTTTACTTCGCCTAAAGCAAAAACCTTTATAGGGCGTAGTTTGCTGATAGATATATCCAAAAATACTGTAGGCGGATTTCCAACAAGTCCTTCGTAAAATTTTGAAAGATAATTTGTCATTTTCTGCTGAAGCTGGCTGTACTGTATTCCTAAAACAAAAACCTGCCCTGCCGTGGGGATGAAAATATTACCTACCTGATCGACTGTAAGATTGTACTGAAATTCAACATCGCCCCACATATAAAGTCTTAATTCATCGCCGGGTCCTATTAAGTAGCCGGGGTCAACCGGACCAACAGAAGCCGGTTCGAAAGCGGCAGGAATGTTTTTAAATATATCATAACCGAAATATTCGGATTTTTTCGATTTTTCTTCCTTGCGTTCGGTTAATTCTATTTTTTCTTTCAGTTCGGGTTTAAGATTTTCTTCAACAACAGCAGTTTGAACATCAACCGGAGTAATTTTTTCTTCCTTAACATTTTCAGCAGGAGTTTGAATACCGGGATCGGATTTCTTAGTTTTCATCACATATTCGCTGATAAAATCATCGTAATTCATACCGTACTGCTTGGCAAGTCTGCGCGCATCATCTTCTGTCATATTGCGCTTCTGAAGCTCGGCATCTATATCCGCCTTGCTGTGAATCCCTGATTTTTCAAGCTGCTGCTTAACCTGCATTTCCGTTTGCGGGTACAAAACAATGCTAAATAATACAATTAAAATAAAAACTGAATACAATCTATTTTTCATTTATTCACCAAATCCAAATTACGATTTAAATATGTTGTCTTTTTTAATTCCGTTCCTTTCAAAAGCGTTACGCGTATCTAAAATTATTTTTGCGTTTTCGGCAATAAAATTATAGTCATAATCGCTGTGGTCTGTGCTTAAAACCAGCATATCATACTTTTTGATATTATCCATGGTAAGTTCCACAGAATCCATATGGAACTCGTATTTTCTTGTTTTAGGAAGTTTTGGAACATAAGGATCGTTATAATCAACTTCAGCACCTTTTTCGCGTAATATTTCAATTAATTTAAGTGATGGCGATTCGCGCATATCGTCTATATCCTTTTTATATGCAGCTCCAAGCACTAGCACTTTTGAACCGTTCAAGGCTTTTTTAAATTTATTTAACACTTCCATTGCGTTTTCAACAACATAAAACGGCTGGTATGTATTTATTTCTCCTGCAAGTTCAATAAATTTTGTATTTATTTCGAACTCGCGCGCTTTCCAGGTAAGATAAAAAGGATCGATAGGAATGCAGTGTCCGCCAAGTCCGGGTCCCGGATAAAAAGCGTGATAACCGAACGGCTTTGTTTTGGCAGCTTCTATCACTTCCCAAACATCAATACCCATCCTGCTGAACACCATTTTAAGTTCATTTACCAAAGCAATATTAATCGATCTGTAAATATTTTCGAGAAGTTTTGTTGCTTCAGCAGCACGCGGTGAAGATACGGGAACAGTTTTAACAATTACCTGATTATATAAAGCAACTGCAGTTTTAAGGCAGTTTTCTGTAACTCCGCCCACTACTTTAGGTATTGTAGCTGTTGAATAGTTCGGATTGTTGGGATCTTCTCTTTCAGGTGAAAATGCAAGATAAAAATCCTCTCCAACTACAAATTTTTTGCCTGTTCTTAAACCTGAATTTTCTAACAGCGGAAGTAGAATTTCTTCAGTAGTTCCGGGATAAGTTGTAGATTCAAGCGAAACAAGCTGACCTTTGCGTAAATATTTTGCCACCATATCAGCTGTATTTTGAACATAGGACATATCCGGCTCGCGATGTTCGTCAAGCGGAGTAGGAACACAGATAATAATTGCGTCTGCTTCAGGAATCCGGCTGAAATCGGATGTTGCTGAAAATTTGCCGCTGTTTACGGCTTTCGATATTTTTTCTTCAGATATGTGTTTTATATAACTTTTACCGGCTGAAAGAATAGGTATTTTTCTTTCATCAATATCAAACCCTATTACTTTTATTCCTTTTAATGCAAATTCAAGTCCTAACGGCAAACCCACATAACCAAGCCCTACAATTCCAACAACTGCAGTTTTATCGTTTATTTTTTTCAGCAATTCCATACTGCCCTCACTTATTTTTATTATCAATACTTACTTTTTAAAAATTATAACTTGTAAATGTAATAAATTTTACAAAAAATAATTCATACAAATCATTTTATTAACATATTTTTGTTAACAGCAATAACTAAACTGTTTTGGGAAAGTAAATTAAAAAAAGGGCTTGTTTTTCAAGCCCTTTTAAAGTTTAAGCCCACTTAATCAATCCCAATTCAAAAGGATTGATAAGTATAGGGTGACAAGGAAGAATTCTTAATGTAAAGCCGTATTGCCCGGTTGAATCGCAGTTAATTTTACCTTTATACTTAAATTTTCCACCTTCCACATCCGGATTTTGGCATTCCATAGCAATATTTTTATTTGAATGCGGTTTTTCCATATCGTCTTTTTTTCCGTAATAAATCTGTACGGAAACATCGGCAGGTTTCAAGTTTCCGAGGAACACTTCTGCATTGATAACAAATTCGGTTCCTACTTTTACTTCGCTTCCGCTATTTTCGGATTTATAATTAATAAAACGGACATCTTTCCAGGAACCGAACATATTTTCCTTCCATGTAGTAAAAGCTTTTGCTTTTTCCCAGTCGTTAGCTTTTATAAATTTTCTTTTTTCGTAAGCCTTAATGTAGAATTTTTCGGTATATTCGCTTACCATTCTTTCGGTATTAAAAAATGATCCGAGATTCTGCATAGAAGATTTCATCATCGATATCCACTTGCGCGGCAGTTTATCGTCTCCCCTGCTATAAAAAGTAGGAACAATTTCTTTTTCAAGGGTTTCATAAATCATTCTCGATTCAATTTCATCCTGGTAATCCAGATCTTCGTATTCTTCACCATTTCCTATCTTCCAGCCGAGTTCGGGATTGTAACCTTCATCCCACCAGCCGTCAAGCACGCTGAAATTAAGTCCTCCGTTTGCAATAACTTTCATACCTGATGTTCCGCTTGCTTCAAGAGGTCTGCGTGGATTATTAAGCCATACATCGCAGCCTTCAACCATATATCGGGCAGTGTTCATATCATAGTTTTCGAGAAAAACTATTTTTTTGCGAAGTTTTTCGTCTTTTGCAATTCTTACAATATCCTGAATCAGTTTTTTTCCTGCATCATCTTTCGGATGAGCTTTTCCGGCAATTATAAGCTGAACAGGAAAATCGGTATCGCACAAAATATCAGTAAGCCGTTCAATATCTCTGTAAAACAAAGTTGCTCTTTTATACGTGGCAAATCTGCGTGCAAATCCTATTGTAAGCGATGAAGGATTAAGAACTTCTTTTGCTGCATCAGCTTCTGCATTGCTTCCTCCGCGCCGTTTTACCTGTTTATATAAAACAGAACGTGCAAAAGCAACAAGTCTTTCCCTTCTTCTTTCGTGAGTCCGCCACAATTCTTCATCAGGAATATCGTTAATTCTTTCCCATACTTTCGGGTCGCCCGGACTTAAAATAAATTTTTCGCCCATGTATCTGTAAAGCAATTCTTCCATTTCGTTTGATATGTGCGAGCGTGTATGTATTCCGTTTGTTACGTAATCTATAGGTATTTCATCAAACGGAACTCCTTTAAATCCTTCAACCCACATTTTTTTGGATACTTCTCCATGAAGTCTGCTAACGCCATTTACAAAGCCCGCCATATTCATTGCAAGATGAGCCATATTGAAGCTGTAAGGTTCTCTGTCGCGCAAAATTGTTCCAAGCTGGAAGAATGTTTTATCTGATATTTTAAGTTCGTGTCTGTAATATCTTCCGAAATATTTCTCCACAAGTTCGTTGGGAAAAACATCTATTCCAGCAGGTACGGGAGTATGAGTTGTAAACACATTGGAATAAAAACCAATATCTTTTGCCTGATCGAATGTTAATCCCTCATTTTTTATCAGCACCCTAATTCTTTCAAGCGCAAGAAAAGCTGAGTGTCCTTCGTTCATATGGCATATCTGCGGCTGGATTCCTAAAGCGTGCAATGCTCTTATTCCGCCTATTCCTAAAAGAATTTCCTGCTGAATTCTGGTTTCGATGCTTCCGCCGTAAAGAGTACGAGTTATAAATTTATCGTCGTCACTGTTTTCAGGAACGTTTGTATCGAGCAAATATAAAGGTGTCCTTCCCACTTGTATTTTCCAGATTTGGAAAAACACTTTTCTTCCTGGGAATTCCAAATCGAGTTTTATTGCTTCTCCTTTCTCATCTTTAACCAACGACATAGGCTGGTTATAAAAATCGGTGAGTTCGTATCTTTCCTGCTGCCAGCCATCGGATGTTAAATACTGCTGGAAATATCCTTCTTTATAGCACAATCCCACTCCAACCAATGGAATTCCCAAATCGCTTGCAGATTTAAGGTGATCGCCTGCTAAAATTCCCAAGCCGCCGGAATAAATCTGCAGGCATTCGGTTAATCCGAATTCTGCCGAAAAATATGCAATAAATGAATTGCCTTCCGATTTATAATTCCGCTGATACCAATTTACTTCGTTTATATAATTTCTTAAATCGAGCAAGGCACGGTTCATATGCGAAATAAATCCATCGTCTTTTACAACTTCTTTTAATCTTTCCTGCGAAATTTTGCCAAGTAAAAGAACAGGATTATGATGTGTTGTTTCCCAAAGTTTGTTATCGAGCCTTCTGAAAAGCTCTATTGCGTCTTTATTCCACGACCAGTAAAGGTTTTTTGATATTTCAATTAAAGGTTCAAGTTTTTCTGGTAACGAAGGGGCAACATTGAAATTTCCTTTAAAATCTATCATATTTTTTACTCCTTGAATTTCGTTAAAATTATAAATTCCAATAATTTTGTAAACTTAATTGAATTGTTCTAAATATATAAAAAAATATTTCCAAAATGAATAATAAATATTAAATATTTTCCAGCATTTTATTAAGAAACAATTTATTTTTTCCTAATATTCTAAGATTATCGGCTGTTTTTACCGGTTTGTTATATTTTTATGCAAGTTCGTTTATTGCGTTTATTCGGCAGACTGTAAAACTTTAATCTTTTTGTTTTGTGTTTTTCAATTTTAGTCAATTTCTTATATTTGTAGTTTGATTTACGGACAATTAAATATGTTTGATTATCATTTAATTTTAAATTTTCTGGCAGGTTTTGCTATTGGAATTATTCCTGTGCAATATCTTATTCTAAAAAATATAAGTATAACTGCTGATGGTTTATCTTTTAAATACAAATTGATTTTATTCTGCACCGATTTTGTTAAAGGTTTTGCCGGGGCTAACCTGCTTGTGTTTTTTTATTATAATGGATTTGCAGAAACTGTTGTTTCGATATTTGCTCTTTTATTGGCAAATTTGATTATTGAAGTAAAAAGAAAAACAGTTTTTAATAGTCCTGCCGTAATATTAGGAGCTTTGCTTTGGTTTAATTATCTATTTTTCTTTGCCTGGTTTGTTATCTGGATTTTGCTTTTAATATATAAACGCAAAAGTTTTTTTGCAAATACGTTTTCCGCTTTACTGATGATGATTATGGTGGTGCTTTATGCAGACAGGTTTAACAGCAATTGTAATCCGCCTGCCGAAAGCGATCTTATTTTTATTATTTCATCTTTAGTTTTAATTATCTTGCAAGCTGGTATTTATTATAAAAACTTTATTTCATTTTTTTATAAGGAAACAGGAAATGAATAATGTTAAAACAATTATTATTTCTTCTTCATTTACTCTATTAATTGTAAGTATATTTTTTACGGTTTTTTATTTTGTAATTTTTGCCGAAAACAATAAAATAAATGCTGCTCAGGTTCAAAGCAGCAATTATTTTTATAATCCAAATGACACATCCGGCAATTATTATAATAACTCGCTTATTAATGAAAGCAGGCATACAATTGTAACCAAAACAGTTCAGAAAATAAGTCCTGCTGTTGTAGGAATAAACGTTACGGAAATCCGTCAGTATGTTGTAGACCCATGGGCTCGTTTTTTCAGCAACGATCCTTTTTACAAGCATTTTTTCGGCGATGGAGTTTATAACAAACAAGTTAAAAGTCTCGGTTCGGGTGCAATAATTTCTTCCGACGGATACATTATAACTAACGACCACGTTGCCGGAAACGGTGTTAAGATTATTGTTACAATGACTGACGGGAATGAATACGATGCCAAAATAATTGGAAGCGATCCAGTATCGGATATTACATTGTTAAAGATAGATGCCGAAAATCTGCCTTTTATCCCGTTAGGAAATTCGGATGATATTCTTATAGGCGAATGGGTTATTGCTCTTGGCAATCCCTTCGGACTTTTCGAAAAAAGCGATAAACCTACTGTTACAGTCGGTGTGGTTAGCGCAACCGGGATGAATCTCGATCCGGTGGAAAACCGTTTTTATCTTAATATGATACAGACAGATGCGGCAATAAACGGAGGCAACAGCGGCGGACCTTTGGTAAACAGCGTAGGCGAATTGATAGGGATGAACACTCTTATTTATTCCCCCAACGGAGCGCAAGGAAATGTTGGAGTAGGATTTGCAATTCCTATTAATAAAGTTAAAAGAATTATGAACGAGCTTAAAGAAAAAGGTGAAGTAAACAGAAAATTTAAGACAGGGCTTCGCATTCAGTCGATTGACGAAAGTATTGCCAAATACTATAATTTAAAATCAACAAGAGGAGTTATAATTACTCATATTCTTAAAAATTCGGCTGCCGATAAAGCAGGTCTCCTTGTCGGTGATATTATAACAGAAGTTAATAATTACCGGATAAATAACGAAACAACAATGATTGGCGCAATAAACGAATTTCGCACCGGCGATAAACTTCAGATAAAAATTTACAGAGAAGATAAATATTTAACTAAAACAATGAAACTGGAAGAACAATGATTGAAAGATACACACGCCCGACAATGGGAAAGATTTTTGAAGATGATTTTAAGTATTCAACCTGGCTGAAAATTGAA
>JAAYAN010000171.1 GCA_012719345.1 Ignavibacteria bacterium
ATCTCATCTCTGTATTTAAACTCTTTTGTTCCTGTACCGAGTTTGCGCAACATCCCTAAGCCTGTTTTTTTATTAAGTTCATCTATAGTTTTGCATATTTGCTTTAATGTATGTAAATCCTCTTTAGGATTAATGCTAAAAAAAGGTAGATCTACGATTTCCGCGATGTTGTCACTTGCCCATTGGATTACATCCTTCCTATCTGCCAACTCTTCCGGATTTTTTCTAGCATTTTCTGCCCTGCCTTTTGTAACCGCGCCCCAAGTATGTTTTCAGTAAGGTCAGGTCTTGTGACCTTGACCTGTTTTTGATTTTGTTAGCTGCTAACCAAAAAGGGGAAAAGACGAGAGTAAGAATATAATTAGAATTACGAACAAGAAAAATCTAAAAACCTAATTTCTTAATCCCCTGAAATCCTGTCCTTACTTAAAACTTATGACTGAAAACTTAAAACCGTTTACCAGCTTTTTTTCTTCAGAAAAGAGAAAATGTAGTTTGTTATTAGATTAAGCTCATAAATTATTTGAAATCCTAAAATATCCGGAAACTTAAAATTATAACTAAACTTTTTTTGGATTGCCGAGCAAAGAAGAATATCAGCAAAAAATTTAACCGCTGGAACTGCAAGCGCAAAAGGGTAAAAAAGCGCAGCGCATAAAAAAATAAAAGAACTTAAATTTAACAAATGCCAAGAACCAAGTATTATTTTATGCTTTAATAAATAGTAATTTGAAGTTGAAGTATGCCTTGCTTTCTGATTAAAATAATCCTTAAAGGTTGATTTTGTCTCCGAAAAAACCATCGATCCTTTTTCGGCAAAACATCCTATACGGGCGCCCGCTTTTACAGCTTCGCGGATAAAAAGATCATCATCGCCACTAAGTGTATCGGTTGTGTTTTTATAACCGTTAATATTATTGTAAAGCGACTTAGTGTATCCAAAGCTCCGTGCGGCAGCGGAATAGGGAAGATTTGCATTGCACAAAGCAAATGTTAAAATAATGCTTCGCAGGTTTTCGAAGCGCGCAATTTTATTCACGAAAGAGTTTTGGCTAAAAAAAGGCGCGGCACTAAAAACCAAATCAAATCCTTCGCTGAATTTACGATTAAATGCTGAAAGCCAATCTGGTTCGGGACGGCAATCGGCATCTGTAATAAGAATATTTTCAAACTTCGCATTTGTAACACCGATTTCCAAAGCTCCTTTTTTGCCGGGGAGCGTTTTCTCTTTTGCCGAAACAGCTTTAATATTGTTCCTGTATTTTGTTTGAGCTGTCAGCCATTCAAGCGAGCCGTCATCCGAATTATCATCCGAGATAATAATTTCGTATTTTTTCTCAGTATAATCCAGTCTGCAGAGCGAATCGAGTAATCCTGGCAGGTTTTTAATTTCGTTTCTTGCTGCAATAATTATTGAAAAGCACAAATAGTTATCATTGCTTTCGCACTTTTTATCTTCTTTAATAAGAAAGAAAATAAGAAGAAGATTTGCTGAAATTATTACCAGGGCTGTAAAAAAAATGAGTATCATATCTGAAAATTACAAATAAATTTAATATTTCACGATTTTTATCTTCCGGCAGACGAATATTTATCCTTGAATAAAACAGCTAATCCGATTAGATTTGTTTTTCAAAAATACTCTCGAATTATTGAAATCTGATATCATCAAAATATTCTTGCTTTTCATCATTATTCCGGTCGTCGAACTGAATGCGCAGATCGGGGCAGACAGGAAAGCAGTGTGCGATACTTTCCTTGTCAGCTTAAACAATTCATACAAAATATCAGAGTTCGCAATTATCCAAAATTCTGAAATTGTAAAGCTTAACAGCGATATTTTGGGAAAACCGGATTATTCAATTGATTATTCATCCGGCATAATGAAAATATCAGATTCGTTAAAAATCTCGCTTTTGGATACAATTTCTGTCTGTTATTTAGCTTATAACCTTAATTTAAGAAAAGAATACAGAAACCGGCAGCTTGTAATTCAATATGACGATTATTTTAAAGATACCCTTTCTGTAAGCAAAACAGTAAATCAGCCTATAAATTCCGAAACTGTATTCGGTCCGGGAATTCAGAAAAGCGGATCGATTATACGCGGATTTACAGTAGGAAACACAAAAGATATGACGGTAAATTCCGGACTCCGGTTACAGATGTCGGGCAAACTGACGGATGACATTGAAATTGTTGCCGCATTGACAGACGAAAATACGCCGATACAGCCCGAAGGAAACACCGAAAGGCTTGATGAACTTGATAAAGTTTTTATTGAAGTGAGGCACCCGAATGTTACAGGAACTTTTGGCGATTTCGATTACAAAGGCGGTTCAGGTGAATTCGGGAAAATTGACAGAAAGCTGCAGGGATTAAAAGGAGAATTTTTTTATTACGGACAAAATGCGGCAGTTGCATTTGCCTCTTCGAAAGGGAAATTTACTGTAAATAAATTTAACGGTACTGACGGAAATCAAGGTCCTTACAGACTATACGGTGAAAACAACGAAAGAAACATTATTGTAATTGCAGGTAGCGAAAAGGTTTTTTTGAATGGGGAAGAACTGCTGCGCGGAGAAGGCAACGATTACACAATTGAATATTCGAACTCCGAAATTATTTTTACTCAAAAACGGATGATTACCTCGGCTTCGAGGATTAGCGTTGACTTTGAATATTCCGATAGAAAATTTACGAGGGATTTTTTCGGAGCAAACTTAAATACTTCGATGCTCAATGACAAACTCACTTTTAAAGTAAATTATTACAGAGAAGGCGACGATGAAAAAAGTCCTATCGATCTTTCGCTTTCGGAAGACGATATTAAAATTCTGGAAAAAGCGGGAGATAACCCCGGGCTTGCATTTGTAAGCGGAGCCGAACTTGCTCCTTTGGATACGGTTACAGGAAGAAGAAAAGGCATTTACACAAAAATTGATACAGTAATTAATAATTCAGCATATACTTATTATGCTTACAAGCCCGGTGAAATTACTTCGGAATATATTGTTGTGTTCAGTTATACCGGACTTGGAAAAGGAGATTACAGAAAGGAAAGTCTGGGCAATTATGAATTTGCCGGAATAGGCGGCGGAAGTTATATGCCGATAAGAACTTTGCCGCTGCCTCAACTAAAGCAAACAGCTAACATTGCAGCGGGATTAGAAATAATGGAAGGATTGAAATTAGATATTGAAATGGCTGGAAGCTCATTCGACAAAAACAGATTATCTTCGGCAGATGATAAAGATAATAACGGATATGCCCGCAATATTTCAATTAATCTCAGTCCTAAAGATATTGGAGCGGGTAAATTAGGATTTAATTTACGCGACCGTTTTGTTGAAGAACGATTTTCTTCTGCGGACAGATTCAATAATGTTGAATTCGAAAGAGACTATAACACTTCGGGAAGCGGCAGCGGAAATGAAATTCTTCGGGAAGCGGGACTAAATTATCTTCCGTTCGATTCTGTTTTAATAAACGGAAATTACGGGTTATATAAAAAGGGCAGCAATTTCAGGTCGGATAGATACACTATTAATTCCGAGATGAAAAGATTGGGTTTCGATGTAAAACACACACTGGATTATGTAAAAAGCAAAAGCAATTTTATGAATTCGAAGTGGGCAAAGCTGGAAGCCGAATTAAGTTACAACTGGAACGGATTGTTCCCGGGAGTAAATTATTACTTCGAAGATAAAAGAGGCAGAGCGAACAACAACTGGGCATTAACAGACGGGAGTTTGAAATATACTGAGATAACGCCTTTCCTTCGCTCCGAAAACTTCGGCGGAATTGCGTTTGAGCTGAAATACTCGATGAGGCAGGAATTTTTCCCGTTCGAAGGAATTATGGAAAAAGAATCGGATGCCGAAACAAAAAGCCTTACGATGGATTACCCGGGAAATAGAAATTTCAGTACATCCTTAGATATGGCATTCCGGAAAAAAAATGTGACGGATAAATTTAAGCTGCTCGGTTATTCCGATAACGAAACAATACTTATCCGCTCGCGCTCGCGCGCAAATGCTTTTGATAACTTTGCTTCTGGAGATTTTTTCTACGAAGTATCCACTCAAAAAACCGCCCGGCTCGAAAAAGTTTTCCTGCGGGTTGAAGAAGGCACGGGAAATTACATATATCTTGGCGACCTGAATAATAACGGTCTGCCCGACGAAAATGAATTTGAGCAGACAATTTACGAAGGGGATTATATTTTAACAGTTCTGCCGACTGATGAGTTATATCCTATTATCGATTTAAAAATGAATACGCGGTTTCAGCTCGAATTTTCTAAGTTATTCGGAAAATTTTCTCCGATGCAAAATTATCTTGGACCGCTGACAACGGAAACTCTTTGGAGAATTGAAGAAAACAGCAAAGAACCCAAAATAAGCAAAATATATCTGCTTAACTTTTCTTCATTTCTTAACGAAACAACTACAATCCGCGGATCAAATCTTTTTCAGCAGGATATCTTTTTATTCAAAAATGAAAGAGATTTTTCGGCGCGTTTAAGATTTATTGAAAGAAGAAATATGAACGTTTACAGCGCCGGTCTGGAAAAAGGATATTTCAGGGAACAGGGATTAAGAATTCAGACAAAATTAGTAAAAGAAATATCAAACCAAAGTGAATACATTCGGCAGACAGACAATGTAAACGCTCCTCAGTCATCGGGAAGAGCTCGGCTTGTAAAAAGCGAGGAAATAAATACTGAATTTTCGTACAGGCCGTTTAATAAAGTTGAAATAGGATTTAAGTTTCTTGTGGGAAAAACCGAGGATAGATTTACTGAAAAGCCTACTGAAATAAATACAAATTCGCAGATTGTAAGGTTGAATATCAGTTTTACCGGCAGCGGAAGGCTTCGTGTTGAAGGGGAAAGACACGAATTGAATGCAAGTACAAAAGAAAATTACATTCCATTTGAAGTAACAAAAGGAAACCAGCTCGGGAAAAACTACGTATGGCGTTTAATGTTCGATTACCGTATCGCGGATAATCTACAGACCAGCGTTACCTATAACGGAAGACTTTTAGGACAAAGTAACGTAATTCATATAATGAAAGCCGAAGTAAGAGCATTCTTTTAAAAAGGAGATAAGATGGAAGTAGTATCGTATATGATTGAAGCGCACATAATTAAAATAACCGGTAATGAAATCAATTTTCTTCTTCTTAAACGAAGCGAAAAAGAAATTTACCCCGGAATATGGCAAATGGTAACCGGAAAAATAAAACCGGAAGAAAAAGCATATAATACAGCTTTAAGAGAAATATTCGAGGAAACAGGATTAAAGCCGCTGAGATTTTACACGGTGCCTAAAGTAAATTCTTTTTACAGCGAAAAGACCGATACTATTTGTATGATTCCAGTATTTTTAGCAGAAGTTGAAAAGGATTGCGAAGTAATAATATCGGACGAACATTCGGAATACAAATGGGTGAATAAAGAAGACGCAAAAAAACTGCTTGCCTGGCCGGGACAAAGAGATGCGGTTGATATTATTTACGAGTATTTTACAAACAATAGAAGTCTGCTGAATTTTACGAGGATTGAGAAAGGGTGAAAGGTAAAAGATAAAGATTTTTCTAAATCTTTGTTCTTGTTCATAATAGTAATCCTAATCTGTTTTTTTTTGCAAAGCGCATAGCTTGAATCGAATTTGTTTCATAATCTCGAATTATGAATTATTGTTGTTACGCAAAATATGCCGGACTTTTTTTAAAGGGGATTGAAAATGATTAATTATCCCTGTCCTCAGGAATTAGATAAATAATTTAAATAACTTTATGCAACAACTTTTTCTGTTCACTGACGGAAGTGTAAATACAAAATCTAAAATTGGATATGGCGCTTATCTTTCGATAAGAAAGTTTGATGTCCCGCTAGAGAATTTAAAACAACTTGTAAAAGTCAGGCGGTTTGAGAATACCTCATCCACAAAAATGGAATTACAGATTTTATTATGGTCGCTTAGCGAAATTGATTCGGCAGGAAAGGAAATTATAATTTATACTGATTCGCAAAATATTACCGGATTATCCGGCAGAAGAAAAAGATTTGAAGCTAATAATTACCGTTCTAATCAAGGTAAACTTCTTAACAATTATTTGCTTTATCAGGAATTTTTCAGATTAACCGATTTACTGAATTGCAAATTTGTAAAGGTAAGCGGTCATCTGGTTTCTGAAAGAAAGGATGAAATTGACAGGATTTTTACACTTGTAGATAGAGCTTCAAGAAATGCGTTGAGAAAAGATGGCTCTGCATTTTCAGGAGAGAATATCAAGGTTTAGAACTTTTTTCACAACTGGCAGGGGCATAAATTTTGAATTCTGTTTGCCCCGAGTTTTTATCGGGGAATGCTTAGTTTTGAATGATTGATTGTCCGGCACAAAACGCCGGGCTTTTTCTCAATCAAGTGACGGAAAAATGTTACGTTTAAATGTTGCGTTTTTGTTGATAATAAAATGTTTTTTTTTACAAAACAAAAATCATGGAAAAGGTAAAGAAGAAAACCAAAACAGCAATAAAAACAGTTAGAGACAAAAAGAAGTATTTGCTAGATGAAATTAAAAAGTTAAGCTGGGTTATGGGAGAAAAGAAAACAGAATACCGCAGTGAACTTTATGGCAGATAAAGCATTTGTACCAAAACAGTAATAATAAATCCCTTTTTGAATAAATAACGAATAAAATTAAAACAAAGGCGCAGTAAAATCAATGGACGGACAAAAAAGAAGTAATATCAGTAAAGGAATAAAAGTTAAAATCGTGCTGAAGCAGGATCAAAGAAGCGGCAGATTGACCGAAGGAATTGTTCAGGATATTCTCACAAATTCGCCTTCGCACCCGCACGGAATAAAAGTAAGGCTAACCGGCGGGGAAGTAGGCAGGGTAAAAGAGATTTGTGAATGACACTTTATATTGACGTAGACGCCTTCCCGAATTTGTTAAAACTTGTAGTTCTCAGGGCGATACTGAAACATTCGTTATCAACTGTTATTATTTCAAACAAACGTATAAGTATTTGCATATATAAAAATATCGGGAATTTAAGTATATCCCAAGATAGTTATTAGAAAAAATAAAAACTTGTATTATTGATTATTTCGAGTAATTCCACTTTATCCCGATGAATAGGGATAAATACGAGTTTCTTTGCGGGGTTAAGATTTTACGGCTAAGTTCTAATAATAACAGCATTATTCTTAAATAATTCAAATAAGTGGTATGCCTGATCAGATAAAATTATAGTGATCATCCATTGCTTAATAGTTGTTTTCCCAGTTCTAAGTTTGTCGGCA
>JAAYAN010000172.1 GCA_012719345.1 Ignavibacteria bacterium
AGAAATGTTTATTTTTATGAATACTGTAATAAGACTTGTTTATTCTTAAAAGTTTGAGTTTTTGGGAGATTAATATTGTTTTTTCATTATTTTGTGCTTTACAAGATGCCTTAAAACATTTCCGGATTAAACAAACCGATTAAAATTCTTTTTCATTATTGTTTTTCTGCAGACTTTCTTCTTTAAGCTTATTATAATATTCCAGCCAGTCTTTAGGGGTAGCGCTCAGCCTGATATCACGCAAATTCTGGAAATCAAATTCAGGAAGATCTGCAAAAAGATTGGCAATGTTAACAGCAATTTCAAAATTAAAGTGAGCCGTATTTATTTCAACTGCTTTTTTATGATTATATACAAATTCAACAATTCTTTCCGGCATTCCCCATAAAGCTAAAAAATAAGCTCCTACTTCTGCATGCGATGTTCCGTATAAATGCTTTTCGGCAATTGAATATCTTATATTTTCCTGCTTCATCAGTTCAATCACTCTTTCAGGGTAATCCTTAATTTCCATAAAAACTATTTTACCTATATCGTGCAGCAATCCGGCAATATAAGCATCATCCATCATCTCAATTTCGTTTCCGAGAGTTTTACGTATAATTTCCTTTGCAAAACGACCGACTTTATTTCCGTGGTTCCACATCTCCTCAAAATATCTGTGCAAATCCTTATTAATACAATATTTAACCGAAAGATGATGAAACAGCAAAAGCGATTTAAGAATATTTCTTCCTAAAAAACTAACTGCTTGCGATGGGTCTGAAATCTGCTTAGCTAATCCGAAAAATGACGAATTAACTATTTTAAGGATTTTTGTAGTAAATGATATATCTTGTGAGATAATTTCGGCTATTTTCATAAGCGACATATCTTCCTGCGACAAAGCCTTATCGAGCTTTACATAAGTATCGGGAATTGTAGGAAGTTCACTCATACCGTTAATAACTGCCATAAGAGAAGTATCGCTGAGATATTTTGTAAGGATATCAATTCTTTTAAGAATATCTTCAATTTTTCTTTTATCGAAAGGTTTAAGCAGCGTAAGATGCGCTGCGCGCGAGGCTTCGGCGCTTAAATTTCTTTCGAGGTTGCTTGAAAAAAGCACTCTGTATGTTTGCGGATATTTTTCGCGGATAAGTTCAAGAAGTTCTATCCCGTTTTTTTCAGGCATATGAAGATCGGCAAATACAACATATATTTCATTTTTATCTAAAACAGAAAATAATTCACCAGGATCTGAAGTAAAAAACAGATTGTAAAGTTTATTGTCTTCGAAAATTTCCAAAAGCAAATTACCAATTTCCGGTTCGTCATCAATAAATAAAATATTCTTTGCCAATTTTTATCCGATTTTTTTGATTAAATAAAGCTTACTGAACAAAAAAATCTATTTTAATTTACCTGCTTAATCTCATCTTCTTTTATAATTTTTTCGAGGTCAATTAAAATTATCAGCCTGTCTTCAAGTTTTGCCACAGCTTTAATAAATTCTGTTTCAATATTTGTTACCATATCCGGTGGAAGTTCGGTAATGCTTTCCGGAATTCGCAGCACTTCGCTAACTTCGTCAACAATAAAACCCAAAGTTTTTCCGCTTATTTCTACAACAATAATTCTTGTTTTGCTGTCGTGTTCTTTTTTATCCATTCTTAAACGGGTTCTAAGGTCTATTACAGGAATTATCCTGCCTCTCAAATTTACAACCCCTTCAACAAAAGCCGGAGAATTAGGCATTTTTGTTATGCCTATCATTTTATTTATTTCCTGAACCTGTAAAATGTCAACTGCAAACTCTTCTTTCCCTACACGAAATCCCACAAGCTGCAGAATTTTATCACCGGATTTTTCTTTTAATTCTGTCTGTTTCATTTTTCAACTCGTTTAATTATAGTATTTATCTTAATTTGGATTAATAATCGGCAGGTTTTAAATTTAAATAAGTTTTTATCAACGAAGAAAAAATCATAAAGAATTATTTTGTTATGTTTTTTACTATTCCGTAAACAATCATTTTGTATTTCCGATAATACTTTGAAAAATATCATCCTGTTTCAATAAAATAAAGAGGACTTTTATGCCCTTGGATTTGAATGTAAAAATACTTCTTGTTGAAGATGCCCCCGTTATGCGAAAGATGGAACAGAAAGTATTAAATTCGTTAGGACTTAATAACATTATTGAAGCTGATAACGGTTTGAATGCTATAGAAAAATTGAATTCGGACAGCTCAATCGGTTTAATTATAAGTGATTGGAACATGCCTGATATGGACGGTTACGATCTTCTTCTTTGGGTCAGAAAAAATGCCAGAAATAAGAAAATACCGTTTCTTATGGCTACCGGAAGGGGTGAAAAAAAGGAAGTTGCCAAAGCGGAAGATGCTGGAGTAAGCAGTTTTATTTCCAAACCTTTTAATGCCGAAGAACTTAAAATTAAAATTGAAGAAGCTTTAGGAATCAGAAAATCAGAAAAAGCTGACTTATTTGAAAGACCTCAGATTATTGAACTTCCCAACGGTAAAATCAAACTAAGAATGGCACATATTCAGATAACTGATCATCTTGTTCTCGGAGTGCTTAAACATTTAATAGAAAACAACGAATTTAAACCCAAACATTTCGAACTTGAAACACAATGTATGTCCAGCTGGAATCCTGTTGCCGAAGCTCTGGAAAAAGGCACTGTTGAAGGAGCTTGCGTTCTTGCGCCTATTGCGATGGATTTATTCAGTTATAATGTTCCGTTAAAGCTTATATTGTACGCACACAAAAACGGAAGTATTGCGGTGCGTAATAAAGCCGGAAAAGAGTACAAAGAACCCTATCCGGATTTTTTCAAAGGAAAATCATTTTATATACCTCACACTTTGTCCATTCATAATATGCTCGCACATATATTCTTTAAGGGAATAGGTCTTGAACCAGGTTATGCCGGAAAAGCAGGAAGCGATTTAAACTTTGAAGTTGTTCCGCCGGTTAAAATGCCCGAATTCTTAAACGGAAATGAAGAAAGCTGCGGTTATCTTGTTGCAGAACCACTCGGCACAAAAGCAATAGCGGCAGGAATAGCAGAGCAACAGTTCCTTTCGGCAGAATTGTGGCCCGATCATCCTTGCTGTGTTGTTACGCTTCAGGATGAATTAGTTAAAAAATATCCCGATGCTGTTTATGAACTTACAGAATTGATAGTTAAATCCGGGAAATTTATTTCGGATAAACCGGGAATGGCGGCGCAAATTGCAGTTGATTTTCTTGATCCGCAAAAAACTTTAGGTTTAAAAGTACCTCTGTTAAAAAATGTTCTTACAGAACCTTTAGGAATTAAAACAAATGATTTATATCCACTTAAAGAAGATCTCGATCGTATACAAAAATATATGCACTACGAAATGGGAGTCGGCAATTTAATAGATATCAATGAATTTGTAGACCTCCGCTTTGCTGATAAAGTTTGCGGAAATCCATCAAAAAACAGCCACAGTGCCGAAGCTCTTAAAAATTCCGCAGAAACTGCAAAAAAACTGCTCAACAAAATATCCAATTCAGAAAAAAACACTTCTTCAAAAACACTTTTAAATATGGAAGGGAAATATCTTACCTTCAATCTTAACAATCAGGAGTTTGGTATTGATATTTTAAAAATAGTTGAAATAATAAGACTTATTCCTATTACACGGGTACCGAACGCTGATAAATCCGTTAAAGGTGTTATAAATCTTCGCGGAAAAGTTATTCCTGTTATTGACGTCCGAAAAATTCTTGATATGGTTTCCGCTGAATACCAAAAACAAAGCCGCATAATTGTTATTGACACAAAAATGGGTGATTATTCGGAACAGCTCGGTATTTTAGTTGATTCGGTATCCGAAGTAAAAGATATAAAAGCTTCCGATATTCAAGAAGCTCCCAAACTTTCGGAAACTGAAGATATCAGTTACATTATGGCAATAGCCAAAGCCGAAAATTGCAATCAGATTCTGCTTGATTTAGAAAAACTTCTGTTCCGGAAGACAAATATTAAATATGTTGCATAATTATTATGCAAAATGGTATTAATGTTTGAAGATATTTTACGATAATTGTATTGAAGATTGATTTTTTATTTTGCAAATTTTCTTAATAAATATTTGATCTTATAAAAGATTATTTAATATATTGTAAAAAAAATTATTTATATTTAATTCATTCAGTGCTAAAAAATATAATTTCTAATTAAATCTAGCAAGAGTATGGAACAACAAATTTTACAAGAGAAAAGGGACAGAACCAAACTGGTTCTCACTAATGTTTACAACCTGCCTGCAATGTCCGGAACAATGAAAGAAGTTTCCGAAATGCTGGATGACCCGAACACAAACAGTCAGCGCTTGGGAAGAATGATTGGGCGCGATCAGGCAATAGCAACAAAAATACTGTCTATTTCAAATTCCCCGATGTACGGATTACGCCGAAAAGTTACCACAATAGATTTTGCTATTCTTGTTCTTGGGTTTCTTGAAATAAAGAAGATTGTGCTTGCTCTTTCTTTGATGGAATCGTTTAAGAATAAAACCGATAAGTATCTCGATCAGAAAAAATTCTGGCTTCATTCAATTCTTACAGGAAGCGCAGCAAAAAGAGTAGCAGAAGACCTTGGTTACAGAATCGGAGGAGAAGCATTTATTGCAGGATTGCTTCACGATCTTGGAATTCCTGTTATTCACAAATATTTTCATTCAAGTTTTATCGAAATTGTTACAAATGTTGAAACTGCCAAAGTTAAATTTAAAGATGCCGAAACAAGCCAGCTTGGATATAATCATGCCGATATAGGTATGTTTCTTTCTGAAAAATGGAATCTTCCTATTGAATTGTGCGATACAGTTCAAAACCATCACCAACCTTCAAAAGCTTCCGAAAACAGAGTGCTTGCTTCCATTGTACATCTTGCAGATTATATGACACAGCATTTGCAGGTCGGCGATTTTTATTGGGATAGCGATATGGAACTTGATCCAGCAATATTGGATATACTTAAATTCAGCTCGGTTGACGATATGCACCATTTTATTGAAAAATACAAACCCTTGTTTGAAGATGAGGCTAAAGCTCTTAATTTATAGATAATAAAAACCACCGTTCAGGTGGTTTTTTTATTTATCGGCTTGTTCTGTAAAATCTAACAGATAAATATCACTGCCGCTTATTAAAAAATTACTATCCGATAAATCCAAGAGCATGTTTTTTTTTGAAGCAATATCTTTAATTGTTTCTATCTTATCTTTTATTCCCGCAATATTCTCATTTCTTTCAATTAGCAAATCCAGTTTTTCTCCCTCAGGAAATCTGCTCACCAGCAATCCCATATCTTCATTAATTTCATAAAGTTCAGGAATTTTTAAATTAATAGAAGAGACTTTTAAACTATACTCTAATATTTTGGAAAAATCTTTTCCGGTTGAATAAAGCAGCAATTGTTTTTTCCTGTTCGAAATGATAAAAATCTTCAAATCAAATTTGTTCATAAATAGCGAATGGATAAAAAAAGTTTCCTCATTAAAAGTAAATAAATCCCCGGTGGTAAAATTTTTCATATTCAAATATTTATCAAAAGATTTTAATATTTATAAATTTAAGTAAAATTATCAAAACATCTAAGTTTTAAAATGGAAATCTTTTATCTGCCTAATATTTAGAAAGATTTTTTTCAATTCTATGCGTTTTTATTCATATTCGAATTTGCATCTGTTTTTGCATAGATATACAAATATTATTTTAACATTTATTTTTAATCACAATCTACTGTATTTTTATACAAATACCGCTTGACAATAATTTTTTTTCTTTTTAAGTTTGAACGCAATGAAATGCATAATATTACATATCGAAAAGTTAAACTATTTTGCAGGGAAGAATCAGTTCCTTACAGAAATAAGAAATAATTCCCGTTATCCCCTTGGGGGATAATTCAATCATATCGCATCTTTATTCATTTTTTTATTAATCATTAACAGGAAAATAATATGATTTCAGTTGGAATTATTGGCGGCACAGGTTATACTGGCAAACACTTATTAGAATATTGCAATAATCATCCATATGTTAAGGAAATTGCAGTATATGCAAAAAGCAGCGCCGGAGATAAACTGCTTAATATTTTTCCGGAACTCTGCGGAATAATACCCGATCAAACAGTCAGTTCTGTTGATAACTTGTCGTACCAACACGATTTATATTTTATTTCACTGCCTCATGGTGAAGCTTTAAAATATGTACCCGATCTTTACAAAAAGAATAAAAAAATAATTGATTTAGGCGGAGATTACAGATTAAATGATGTTACGGTATACGAAAAGCATTATAAATTAACTCATAATTCGCCCGAACTCTTGAAAATAGCAAAATACGGTCTTACAGAATTTAACGTCACAGACAAAAACACTGACTTGGTTGCAAATCCCGGTTGTTACCCTACTTCCGCCCTTTTGCCGCTTAAGCCGTTTATCCAGAAATTTTCGGAAGAAATTATTTCTGTCTCAATAAATTCTTATTCAGGAACTTCGGGTAGTGGAAAAACCCCGAAACCCGAAATGCTTATGTCCGAAATGTACGGAAACGTTGCCGCGTATAATGTAAACAGCCACAGACATAAACCCGAAATTGAACAGGAATTGTTAAAAGACGGTCTGATGGCTCCGATGGCATTTACAACACATTTGCTGCCAGTTGCCAGAGGGATTTATACAACTTCAACAATTCATCTAAAAAAAGAGCTGGATGAAACTGATATTAAAACTCAATTTAATTCTGTTTATAAAGACAAATGTTTCGTAAGAATGCGCGAAGTACCACCTAAACTCACTTGGGTTACTTATACAAATTTCTGCGATATTAACTTATCTTTAAGCGGGAAAACCCTTGTCATAACATCTGCCCTCGATAATCTGGTAAAAGGCGCATCGGGTCAGGCAGTACAAAATATGAACCAGATGTTCGGCTGGAACGACTGTCTGGGAATTTTAAATTCGAAGAAATGAAACTGAGGTTAAAATGATAGAATACATAGAAAACGGAAGCGTTACATCTGTAAAGGGTATAAAAGGCAGCGGCGTTTTTTGCGGACTTAAAAAGAAAAAAAAGGATGTCGCTCTTATTTATTGCGAAAAGCCCTGCTCAGCAGCAGGAACTTTTACTTTGAACAAAGTTAAAGCAGCTCCTATTATAATTTCACAGTACATTATTAATCATAAACATAACATAAGAGCTGTTCTTGTTAACAGCGGCAATGCAAATGCCTGCACAGGAGCCGAAGGACACAACGATGCGCTTGAGAGCCAGAAACTTGTTGCTTCCAAACTTGGAATTAATCCCTCGGAAGTTTTAATAAGTTCAACCGGAGTAATAGGACAAAGAATTAATATGGACGCTTTACGTTCCGGAATAGAATTGGCAGTAGAAAATCTTTCTGAAACAGGAGGAATTGATGCTGCTGAAGCAATTATGACAACTGATCTGGCAATGAAATCTTATGCGGTAAAAGTAAAATTATCTTCCGGAGAAATTACTATCGGCGGAATGTGTAAAGGTAGCGGGATGATAATGCCTAATATGGCAACAATGCTTGCTTTTATTACTACAGACGCTCAAATAGAACAGGATACTCTTCAAAAAACTTTATCGAAAGCTGTAAATCTTTCATTCAACAGAATTACGGTTGACGGCGATACAAGCACTAATGATATGGTGATTCTTTTAGCGAACGGCGTATCGGGAATAAGCATTTCCGAAAGAAGCGATGATTATAAGATTTTTACCGATGCGCTTTTGGATTTATGCCGTAAAATGGCTAAATCGATAGCAGCCGACGGCGAAGGAGCTACAAAATTAATCACTGTTTCAGTAAAAAAAGCTGCCAGCGTAAGTGATGCAAATATAGTTGCAAAAGCAATTTCCAACAGTCCCCTTGTAAAAACCGCAATGAACGGTTGCGACGCAAACTGGGGAAGAATAATTTCGGCTATCGGAAACAGCGGCATCGATTTCGACCCTGCAAAAGTCTGCATCAATTTTGGCGATATTAAAATTCTTCAACCTAATTTCAAAGCAGATTTCAGCGAAGAAGAAGCTAAAAAATATTTAATGAATAACGAAATTGAATTAAATATAGAAATAAACACCGGAAACGAAGAATCAACTTGGTACACTTGCGATTTTTCAACAAAATACATTGAAATTAATGCTTCGTACAGAAGTTAAAATACGGAGAACAGACTTTGAATAAATCATCAGAAACTGAAATTTCGTCGGCGCTAATTAAAAATTACACGCGCTACAATATTGAATTTACTGGAGGTAAAGGTGCCTATCTTTACGACAGCAAGGGTAAAAAATACCTCGATTTTTTAAGCGGCATTGCTGTTACGGGTTTCGGTCATTGCCATCCTAAAATTACCGAAGCTGTAGAAATGCAGCTTCACTCCTATTGGCATATTTCAAATTTATTTGAATCGCCGGGACAGGAATTGCTTGCTAAAAAGTTAAGTAAAATTTCAGGTCTTGATAAAGCATTTTTCTGCAATTCGGGAACAGAAGCAAACGAGGCAGCCATAAAATTTGCCCGTCTTTATAATAAAGATAAATTCAAAATTATTTCTGCCATAGGAAGTTTTCACGGACGGACTTTAGGCAGTCTAAGCGCTACCGGTCAGTACAATCTTTGGAAAGATTTTAAACCGCTTGTACCCGGATTTACTTATGTGCCTTATGATAATACCGTTGCAATCGAGCATTCAATTGATGAATACACAGCAGCAGTAATTCTGGAACCAATTCAGGGAGAATCAGGGATTATTGTTCCATCCGAAGGATATTTAAGAAAAGTAAAAGAGATTTGCGAAAGGAATGATATTCTTCTTATTCTTGATGAAGTACAATCAGGAACAGGAAGAACTGGGAAATACTTCGCTTATCAATGGGAAGAGGTACTTCCCGATATGATAACTTTTGCAAAAGGAATTGCTAACGGTTTTCCTTTAGGAGGCGTAATAGTATCGGATAAAGTTGCAGAATTCATTACTCCCGGTTCTCACGGTTCTACTTTCGGCGGAAATCCGCTGGCTGTTGCAGCCGCAAATCAAGTGCTCGATCTCCTCAACAGCGATACACTTAATGATATTCAGCTTGCAGGAACGGGACTTAAAGAGACACTTAATATTCTTACATCTGAATTTATTAAAGAAATCCGGGGAAAGGGATTGATGACAGGAATTGAACTTATTCCCGAAATCAGCGCAAAAAAAACAGCAAAAGAGTTGCTGACAAACGGATTTATTACCGGAACATCCGGCGACTCAGTTCTGCGTCTGCTTCCCCCTTTCATAATAACGGACAAAGAGATTAAAGATTTCGCCGAAGGATTAAGCTTTGTTCTTCAGCCAGAAAATGTTGATAAATTAAAGAAATAATAACTTTTGCGGAGCAAAAATGTCAGCAAAATTAAAACGACAATTATTGATAAAAGAAATACTGAACAATGAATCTATAGGCAATCAGGAACTTTTAGGAAAAATTCTTAAAAATAACGGAATTGAAGTTACTCAGGCTACATTAAGCCGAGATTTTGCCGAGCTTGGCGTTGTAAGGTCTTTTACCGAAAGCGGAGTAAGATATGTTCTTAACAGCACAGAAAGCGGAAAGCAAATTCAAAAGTTAATAGGATTCGAAATACTCAGTGTTATTTCGAACGAACAGGTTGTTTTAGTGCGGACACTTGCCGGCAGAGCTCCGGGAGTAGCACATTATATTGACAGATTAAACAGAAAAGAAATTTTAGGCACTCTTGCCGGTGACGATACAGTTCTTATCATCCCGGATTCTATTGCCAATATAAACAGGGTTGAACGAATGATTAAAGAAATGATGTATCAACCCCCGGTTCCAGAAAACTATCAGGAGATATAAAAATGCATAAAAAAATTGTAGTAGCTTATTCAGGAGGTCTCGATACCTCAGTAATGGTTAAATGGTTAAACCAGAATTATAATGCCGAGATTATTACTGTAACAGGAAACCTCGGACAAAAAAGCGAGCTAGAAGGCTTGGAAGAAAAAGCCAAAGCCACAGGAGCCGTAAAATCCTATATTTACGATTTACAGGAAGAATTTATTAAAAATTATGCTTTTAAAGCATTAAAAGCCGGAGCTCTTTACGAAGGACAATATCCTTTGGCAACAGCAATAGGCAGACCTTTGCTTGCCAAGCTAATGGTTGATGTTGCAAAAACTGAAGGGGCAGATACTGTTGCTCATGGCTGCACAGGAAAAGGAAACGATCAAGTGAGATTCGAAGTAGCTTTCAAATCATTAGGTCCCGATTTAAAGATACTTGCTCCGCTAAGAACTTGGGAATTTAAAAGCCGCGAGCAGGAAATAGATTATGCCGTAACTCATAATATCCCGATAAAAATTACAAAAAAATCTCCTTATTCTATCGACGAAAACCTTTGGGGCATAGCAATAGAGTGCGGCGTTCTAGAAGATCCTAAAGTTTCTCCGCCGGATGACGCTTATCAGATTACATCAAGTCCTAAATCAGCACCCGATGCTTCGGAAGTGGTAGAAATTGAATTTTTTGAAGGAACTCCTGTTGCAGTTAACGGAAAAAAATTATCAGCTGTTGAAATAATGAATACACTTAATCCTATCGGCGGAAAACACGGAATAGGAAGAATGGATTTAATAGAAAACCGCGTTGTAGGTATCAAATCGCGCGAAGTTTACGAAGCACCGGGCGCAATTCTTTTACACAAGGCTCATCACGAACTTGAAAAATTAGTTCTGGATAAAGAAACTTTCCGCTTCAAACAAGATGTTTCAAACAAAGTTGCAAATATGATTTACGAAGGACTTTGGTTTACTCCCCTTTTCGATTCGCTTATGACATTTGTTGATGCGACCCAGAAACCTGTAACCGGAAAAATAAAACTCGATCTTTACAAGGGAAATGCCACTGTTTTCTCGCGCGAATCGCAATACAGCCTTTACAGCGAACTTCTTGCAACTTATACCGAGGAAGATACTTTCAATCACAAAGATTCCGAAGGTTTCATAAATATTTACGGTCTGCCTTACAAAACTATGAGCGGAATTTACAACAAAGCAAATGAAGGTAAATAATGCTTTGGGGCGGAAGATTTTCGGAAAAAATAGATGATAAGGCGCTCGAATTTTCATCATCTTTATCATACGATATTGCTCTGTTTGATGAGGACATCAAAATAAGTATTGCGCATGCTAAAATGCTTTCGGAAACCGGAATAATCTCTGCTGCCGAATTTGATATTATTTCAAAAGGACTTTTAACTATAAAACAGGAACGGGATTCCGGCAAATGGACTCCCGATCCTGCAAAGTCGGAGGATATCCATTCGGCAATTGAAGAAAAGCTAAAAGAAATTATTGGTCCTCTTGCGGGAAAACTTCATTCGGGCAGAAGCAGAAACGATCAGGTTGCTACAGGATTCCGGATGTGGGTAAAAAAATCGTGCCTGCAATTAATTTCGGAAATCTGCAATCTTCAAAACACTATGCTTGCAATTGCTGAAGAAAACACAGAAACTGTTATTCCTGGATATACTCACCTTCAACGCGCACAGCCGGTTTCGCTGGCATTTCATTTTCTAGCCTACGCCGAAATGCTTAAAAGAGATGTTGACCGGATAAAATTTACATTTTCGCAGGCTGATAAAATGCCTTTAGGCTCGGGAGCTATTGCAGGTTCCACATTGCCTTTAAACCGCGAAGTAACAAAAAAAGAACTCGATTTTGCTTCTGTTACCGAAAATGCAATGGATTCTATTTCGGATAGAGATTTTGCTCTCGATTTCCTTAATTCCTGTGTAATCGGGATGATGCATTTAAGCAGACTTTCCGAAGAATTGATTATCTGGTCATCGGCTGAGTGGGGGCTTGCAAAGATTGGCGATAAATTTACTACTGGTTCATCGCTTATGCCCCAAAAGAAAAATCCGGATATAGCAGAATTAATTCGCGGAAAATCCGGCAGAGTTTACGGAAACTATATCAGTCTTGCAACAACTATGAAAGGATTGCCCCTCAGTTATAACCGCGATATGCAGGAAGACAAAGAACCTGTTTTCGATTCATTCAACACATACAGTAATTCGCTTGTGCTTATGAGCGGAATGCTTGCAACTGTAAAATTTGATAATTCTGCATATTTAGAAGAAATGGACGGCGATTTCTCACTTTCCACCGATCTTGCCGACTGGCTTGTTCTTAAAGGAATACCTTTCCGCGATGCTCATCATATTGTAGGAAAGGTTGTAAAACTTGCCGAAGAAAAAAACACAAATTTCAAAGGGCTGGATCTTAATGATTTGAAAAGCATAAATGCTGTTTTTGATAAAACTGCGTTGGATTGCTTTAAATTATCAGGCTGCCTGCAAAGAAAAGTTACCTACGGTTCTCCGAATATTAATTTTATAAAAAAGCGAATTGAAGACTTCAAAAAGGAGCTTAATAATTACCAGATGCATGATTAGTTTACTCATTAGAGGTACTGTGGTTGATTAAACTAAGATTCTCCTTCAGACCGGGTGTGATGAGCCCGGTCTGACTTTATAAAAATCCATAACCCCTTTCCTGCTTTTAATAATTTTATACCTTCCTTTTTTAACTTGAACAATACTTTCGTAATATGGTTAATAATTTATTGTTTTTGGCTATTTCTTTCAGTTTATTGTTACTATATTTTTAATAATATAAATTGAAATTTCACAAATTATCAGAAGGATAAAATTATGTTTGGGCATAAATTATTACTTGCTGCTTTAATATTTTTAAGTATTTCTATTTTCGGACAATCGGTTTCTTTTAACACATTCAGAAATCCGGTTATCCCGGGCGATCACCCGGATTGTACAGTAACAAGAATCGGAGATAATTTCTACACTACTGGTTCTTCATTTAATGTTACTCCGGTAATTTATCATTCAACTGATTTAGTCCATTGGAGAGCTATTGCCCAGCCGGTCAGCGCAAGCTGGTCGGGTTACGGTGATACACCCGGCGGCGGATGCTGGGGCGGACACTTTGTTTTTTATAACGGAGAATATTGGCATTTCTTTTCACGTGCAAACACGATGCATTTTACAAAAGCTCCTGCACCCGAAGGTCCTTGGAGCACTCCTGTAAAAATAAATAATCCTACGCAGCTTTCGTACAGTCTCGGTTACGACAATTCTATTTTCATCGATGATGACAATAAAATGTACTTAGTTGTAAAAAACGGTCAGCCGAATAACGGAATAGTTGAGCTGGGAACAGACGGTCAGCCGACAGGAGTAGTTTATAATCTTAATTGGCTTAATCCTTCTCCTGATTACCCTTACAGCTGGGCTGAAGGTCCCGTTATGTGGAAATACAGAGATTATTATTATTACTCGTTTGCAAGAGATTTAAGTGGCGGACAAAAAGTTATGAGAAGTAAAACTCTTACTGCCGATTCGTCCAGCTGGACATTTTTTGGAGATTTTTTTAATGAAAACGATCCGGCAAAAAGCGGTTCTCTTTTTACTTCTCCTAACCACGCTTCACCGGTTGTAACATTAGACGACAGCACCTTTTGGATAATCCATCCTATTTATGCCAAAGACGATTGGCGAGGACAGGGACGACAGGGATTACTAAACCAAGTTCGATACGATTCAAGCGGCAGACCTGTTGCCGATTATCCTGTGAACAAAGCATTTTCTGCACCTGCCCTCCCTTCCGGTGGAATTCCCTGGATGGTTCCTCATTCAGACTTTTTTAACTCAGATAAACTTAATCCAGAATGGTCATTCCTCGGGTTAACGCTACCCGGTAAATATTCCCTTTCTGAAAGACCCGGATGGTTTAGACTTTCGCCCAAAAGCAGCACCAAAGCAAACACGATAATTAAAAATGACGGAGAACATAATTATTCACTTATCACCCGTTTGGACTTCTTACCTGTTGCCGCCGGTGACGAAGCCGGATTATGGATAATGCGCGGTGACGAAACTATGAGTCTGAAACTTGTAAGTACTGTTTCAAATGAAGGAACAAAAACTGTATCTTTTAGTTTTAACGGCACATCTGCAACAGCAATTAATAGTTTTGGCGATACGCTCTGGCTTAAACTTGAAAGGATAAATCATAAAGTAAAAGGATATTTCAGCGGAGACGGAATAAATTGGGTTAACGTGGAACAGGAATTTGATATTTCTGATATTGATTCATTTTCTGATTTCTCAACATTTACCGGCACAAGACAAGGTTTATATGTAAGCGGAAAAGTATCCGCGTATTTCGATTTTTATATTTATCGCGACGCTTATTCCGAAATTCTTGCAGAATGTCCTGCAAATCAGTACGGGGTTTCAGTACAAAAAAACACCCTTTCACTTATTAATAATGGCGATTGGGCATTGTATGCAGGTGTAGAATTCGGGAATGATGAATATAAGAAAAAGCCCGATTCTGTATCGGTACTTGCTTCCTGCACCTCCACAGGCGGAATAATAGAATTCTGGCTGGATTCGATTGATACCGGGACGAAAATAGCTGAATGCACAATAGAAAACACCGGAAGCTGGAATACATATAATGTTTTCAAAACCGCAATCACAGAAGAAGTTACAGATTATCACGATTTATATCTTAGATTTACCGGTTCAGGATTAAGCGAACTTTATAAAATTAAGTCTTTTATTTTTTCTTCAACGGCAGATTCAGTAACAAGCGTAGGAGAATATTTGGATTTATTGCCCGGTAAATTTCTTCTTGAACAAAATTATCCGAACCCTTTTAATCCATCAACAATAATCAGGTTTTCCCTGCCTGCCGGCAGACAGGAATTACCAATGAACAGTTTTGTTAATTTGAGAGTCTTCGATATATTAGGGCGCGAAGTTGCAACACTTGTAAACGAACAAAAACCAGCAGGAAATTACGAAGTGAAGTTCGATGCATCGCATTTATCTTCAGGAATCTATATTTACAAACTTACTATCGGTAATTTATCGGAAGAAAAGAAAATGATGCTTTTAAAATAGAGGTACGCTATTAAACGAAATAAAACAAGCATTTGCTACTGTGTAATTAACTTGAATATTTAGGGTTAAACAGAATTAATCTGTAATCACTATAGTCAGAAATTAAAAATATTTCACAAGCAATATTTTCGTCTTTTGCTTATTCGAATTGTTCAATCTGATTATAATGAATGTAAATCTTTTTGAGTGCAAATAAGCTAATATTTAACTGTAAAAAATCAGGAGTTTTAATGAAATTTTCCCAAATTATTCTGCCATTTATGGTTTTAATCTTTTTATTTATTTCAATTACCTCAGCTCAAAATCCTATCATCCGTAATCAATTTTCTGCCGATCCTTCTGCCAGAGTTTTTGAAGGAAAGGTTTACGTTTACCCCTCGCACGATATTTTACCAAAAGAAGGTAAAGGCCGTCCCAACTGGTTTTGTATGGAAGATTACCATGTCTTCTCTTCTGATAATTTAATTGATTGGACAGATCACGGCGTAATTATCAGCCAGGAAACAGTACCTTGGGTTAACCCAAAAGGATATGCAATGTGGGCGCCGGATTGTATTTATAAAAACGGAAAATATTATTTCTACTTCCCTGCTCCGGCCAAAGATACTGCAATTGGAAGAGGCTTTACAATTGGAGTAGCCGTTGCTGAAAAACCGTATGGACCATTTATTCCGCAAGAAAAACCAATTGAAGGAGTTCGCGGAATTGACCCTAACGTTTTTATTGATAAAGATGGACAGGCTTATTTGTATTGGTCTTCGCGTAATATCTTTGGAGTAAAGCTAAAAGATAATATGGTTGAGATTGAAGGAGAACCTGTAACTCTGCAAGATTTACCTTCGAAAGGTTTGAAAGAAGGTCCTTATATGTTTGAACGAAATGGTATTTATTACCTTACTTATCCTCATGTTCAGGATTCCACTGAAAGATTAGAATATGCAATTTCCGATAATCCGCTAGGACCATTTAAAGTAACCGGAGTGATTATGGATCAAAGATTGGAGTGCTGGACAAATCATCATTCAATTATTGAATATAAAGACCAATGGTACCTTTTCTATCATTACAACGATTATTCCCCCGAATTTGATAAAAACAGATCTGTTAGGATTGACAATCTCTTTTTTAATGAAGACGGTACTATAAAACCTGTAAAGGCTACACTTCGAGGAGTTGGCATTGCGAATGCAACAAGTGAAATTCAGATTGACAGATACAGTGAAATTAGCAGCGAAGGAGTTCGGATTGATTTTATAAATTCGAATAATAAATTTGAAGGATGGAAAACGATTCTTGAAAAAGAAAATTCGTGGATACGTTTTAACAGCGTTAATTTCACTGATACCATTAAAACCATTTCGGTTAAGGTTCAATCGAAAAACGGCGGAAACCTGCAATTAAACTTAAATGACTTAAATAATTCTTCGATAGCTCAAATAGAGATTTCTCCTTCGGCAGAATGGAAAGTAATTACTGTTCCCGTAATGCAAATTAAATCAGAAATTAACGATATAATTTTGCAGCTTAAAAGTAAAAGCAACATCGAAGTAGATTGGATTAGATTTAATAAATAGAATTTATCTATAAGACTACAATTGATATACATTATTTACTTAATTAATTCTAAATAGGTTAAATATGAAAAATTTAATTTTTTCTGCAGTAACAGTTTTTATTTTTATTAGCGCTTTTATATCTTGTCAATCAAACATTATACCTGAAAACTTTCAACAAACAACAATTTGCAATCCTGTAAATCTTAATTACAGATTTTGTTTGGATAAACCTTCGCGGCGAGAAGCAGCCGACCCGACGATGATTAACTTTAAGGATGAATATTATTTATTCGCATCAAAATCGGGCGGATATTGGCATTCGGTTGATTTAATCAATTGGGATTTAATTACAACTAAAGATCTTCCATTAGAAGATTACGCTCCGACTGCGGTGGTAATGAACGATACGGTGTATTTTATGGCATCGGCAGATAAACCTGCAGTATATAAAACCACTGACCCCAAAACTGGAAAATGGCAAATTGTTAATCCCGAATTTCCTATTGGAATGATTGACCCTTGCTTTTTTGTGGATGATGATAATCGTTTATATTTTTATTACGGCTGTTCCCCTGTTAATCCTTTATATGCAGTAGAACTTGATCCAAAGACTTTCAATCCGATAGGAAAACCTGTTGAATTATTCAACAGCAATAAAGAAAAATACGGATGGGAAAGATTCGGCGATTATAACGAAAGCAAAGAAAGTTCCTGGCTTGAAGGATCGTGGATGACAAAGTATAACAATAAATATTATTTGCAATATGCTATCCCAGGTACGCAATTTAAAAGTTATTGCGACGGACTATATGTTTCAGATAAACCGCTTGGAGAATTTAAGCTTGCAAAACATAATCCAATTTCTGCTAAGCCCGAAGGCTTTATCGGCGGTGCAGGACACAGCAGCACTTTCCAGGATAAGTACGGAAATTACTGGCATATTTCAACTATGTCCATTTCAGTAAAGCATATGTTTGAAAGAAGATTAGGTTTGTTCCCAATGTTTTTTGATAAAGACGGTGATTTGTACACATATACAGGATTCGGCGATTTTCCTTACAAAGTTCCAACTAAAAAAATCTCAAGTCCGGAAGAATTATCAACCGGTTGGATGCTGCTTTCTTACAACAAACCTGTAGAAGTTTCATCTGAATTGGCGGATCATCCTAAAAAATTTATTACCGACGAAAATATTCGTAACTATTGGAGCGCGAAAACAGCAAACAAGGGTGAATGGTTTTCAATCGATTTGGAGAAGGAATGTTCAATTAACGCTGTGCAAATAAATTATGCGGAAAACGAAACACAAATCTTCGGAAGAGAAGGAAATATATTTTATCAGTATCTTCTTGAGTATTCCTCGGATAATAAAAATTGGCAAGTTTTAACTGATAAAACACAAAATACGACGGATGTTCCTCACGATTATATCGAATTAAACAAGCCTGTTAAAGCAAGATATCTCCGCTTAACAAACTATAATATGCCGAGCGGTACCTTTGCAATTGCCGGTTTCCGGGTTTTTGGAAATGGAAGCGGAAAAGCTCCTTATCCAGTTGAAAAACTGGAAATTGAAAGATTATCCGAAGACAGATGCATTGTAAATTTAAAGTGGAATAAAAGTCCGAATACTACAGGTTTTAATATCCGATACGGAACTGATAAAAACAAATTGTACCATAATTATCAAGTATTAGATGCTGATTCGGTTACAATCAGAAGTTTGAACAGTTTGACAAAATACTTTTTTACTATTGATGCATTTAATGAAAATGGCGTGAGCAAAGGAAAAATAATTTTTGAGGTTGAATAGTGGATATAAAATTGAGTTTCTTTTTGTTATTTTAGGAGACTTTAATAATTAAGAATTTAAGTTAAAATGCCGCTGATTTTAAAATTAGTATTTTACAATTAAAATAAGGAGGATATGATTTGAGAAGTAACTATTTTGCAGTCCTGTCAACTATTTTTCTTCTGCAAGGAGCGTTGTTTGCGCAGACAAACCAAACTTCTTCAGTAGAAGATTTCAAACCTGCCACAACTAACCAGCAAGGGAAATTATATCCGGCGGTTAATTCCGAAGGCAGAGTCCGGGCAAGTATTTCAGCTCCCGAAGCAACAAAAGTTCAATTGGATATAAGCGCAAAAAAATATGATTTAGTTAAAGATGAAAAAGGGGTATGGACCGGAGATTCTGAACCGCAGGATGAAGGATTCCATTATTATCAACTTTGGATTGACGGCGCAGCTGTTCCTGATCCAAACAGTCTTTATTTTTATGGCGCAAGCCGCTGGGGAAGCGGTATTGAAATTCCTGCAAAAGATCAGGAATTCTATTCTTTAAAAAATGTACCGCATGGTCAGATAAGAGAACATATATATTATTCTAAATATAACGATGCTATGCGCCGTTGTTTTGTTTACACGCCTCCAGGATATGATAAAGACCTTTCAAAACGTTTTCCTGTTTTATATTTGCAGCATGGCGGCGGAGAAGATGAAACCGGCTGGGCTAATCAGGGTAAAACAAACCTGATTATGGATAACCTGATTGCATCCGGAAAAGCAGAAAAATTTATTATTGTTATGGATAACGGAACCTGGCGTCCGAAACAAGCTCCTGCAGCACCTCAGGGTCAGCGTCCTGCCGGATTTTCTTTGCCACAGGGCTGGGCTGATGATTTTATGAAAACTTTAACTCAGGATATTATTCCGATGATTGATGAAAATTATCGCACGCTTGCAGATAAAGACCACAGAGCAATGGCTGGCCTTTCGATGGGCGGAATGCAGACAAAAACCATAACATTGGCTCATCCTGAATTATTCTCGTATGTTGGAATTTTCAGCGGCGGAAGCTTTACCCTTGATGATTTGAAAGCAACTCCGAAATTTAAAGAAGGTATGAAAACTGTTTTCATTAGTTTTGGAAGCAGAGAACTTGAAAATCGCAGAGCAGGTTTCGGCGGCGATCCAAAAGTAGAAACAGAAGCTATTAAAGCTGCAGGAATGAATGCTCATTTTTATGTTTCACCTCTTACGGCTCACGAATGGCAGACATGGCGCCGCAGTCTTCACGAATTTGCCCAATTAATATTTAAGAATTAAAGGAGCTTTGTAATGAAAATATATTTTGTTTTATCTGTTGTTGTATTTTTAATGGTTTTCTTCTCATCAACTAAAGCACAAACAACTGTTTTAGAAGATTTTAAACCATCATCACTTAATCAGCCGGGACAAGAATATCCTCAAGTTAATTCACAAGGATATGCAAGATTCAAAATTGTTGCTCCTGATGCTAAAAGCGTAAAAGTAACTTTAGGACTTGGCGGTAAAGGCGGAACTGAGTTAAAAAAAGATGCTGAAGGCAATTGGGTTGGCACAACAGAAGGACCTTTGGATAAAGGGTTCCATTATTATCATTTAATTATTGACGGCGGAGTTTTTAACGACCCGGGCACTTTGAATTTTTACGGTTCTGTACGTTGGGAAAGCGGAATTGAAATTCCTGCGCCTGATGCAGATTTTTACGCATTGAAAAATGTTCCTCACGGAAAAGTTCAGCAGATTTTATTCCACTCAAAAAGTACAAATTCCGAAAAAAGAGCTTTTGTTTATACTCCTCCGGGATATGATCAAGATCAGTCAAAACGTTATCCGGTATTGTATCTTCAACACGGCTGGGGAGAAGACGAAACCGCTTGGAGCAATCAGGGACATGCCAATCTTATAATGGATAATCTTATTGCTGAAGGAAAAACCAAACCATTTATTATCGTTATGACATACGGAATGACGAATGAAATAAAATTCGGCAGCGGACTTAGAAATTTCAATATTGAACCATTTCAGACTGTACTTATTGATGAATTGATTCCTTACATTGATTCAAATTTCAGAACACTTTCGGATCAGCCAAACCGCGCAATGGCTGGACTTTCGATGGGTGGAATGGAAACCAAAACAATTACGATGAAAAACCTCGACAAATTTGCTTATATCGGATTATTAAGCGGCGGAACTTTTTCATTAGAAGATGTTAACAACACTCCTGGTTTTAAAGAAAAAGTTAAATTGGCATTTGTTAGTTTTGGCAGCAGAGAAATCGAAAATCAAGGAAACAGAGGATGGGGCGGCAATCCTAAAGAAAATGCAGAAGCTATAAAAAATGCTGGCATTAACAGCGTATTTTATGTTTCACCTGAAACTGCTCACGAATTTTTATCTTGGAGAAGAAGCCTTAAAGAATTAGCTCCGCTTCTTTTTAAGAATTAAAAAATATTAAGGTGTGTAATTAAAATTGCACACCTTTCGTTTAAATAACTGTCACTAATTCTACAAGTAACCGACATTATGATTATGAAAAAATTACAATTTATACTTTTATTTTTATGTTTAACATTTACAAGTTTCATAAATGCGCAAATACCTGCTGGAGCAAAATCACCATCTACTAACATCAGAGAAAATGATTATCCTTTTATTCTGCCCGATTTACGGGTAGTTTTTAAGGTAAATGCACCTGAAGCAAAAAAAGTGCAGATTGATTTAATGAAATTGTACGATATGCAAAAAGATGCATCCGGTAATTGGACAGTTACCACTGAACCTCAGGAACCCGGTTTTCACTATTACTCTTTAGTGATTGATGATGTTAAAGTTGCTGATCCGGCGAGTAAAACTTTTTTTGGAATGGGCAGAATGGCAAGCGGAATTGAAATTCCGGAAGCAGGTGCAGATTTTTATTCAATTAAAAATGTTCCACATGGTGACATTAGAAATGTATCTTACTTTTCAAAAGTTACAAATTCTTGGCGCAATTTAAATATTTACACTCCGCCGGGATATGATGAAAATTCAAACAAAAAATACCCTGTGCTTTATATTCAACACGGGGGCGGAGAAGATGAAAGCGGCTGGGCAGTTCAGGGAAGAACAAATATTGTTCTTGATAATCTTATTGCCGAGAAAAAAGCCGAACCAATGCTTGTTGTAATTCCTAACGGAAATGTAACCAGACCCGGAGAAAATTTTACAGGTTATTCCGAGCAGGCAATGCAGGCATTTAAGGAAGAATTGTTAGAAAACATAATACCATTTGTGGAAAGTAAATACAAAATTAAAACGGACAGAGAAAACAAAGCTTTAGCAGGTTTATCAATGGGGGGCGGTCAGTCTTTCTACACAGGTTTAAGAAATACAGACATTTTTGCAAATGTCGGAATTTTCAGCAGCGGGTTGTTTGGCGGAATTCCTCAATCGGGAAGTTCATTTGATCCTGAAAAGATTATCCCGGGAATACTTACCGATGCAGAATCATTTAATAAAAAGCTTGATGTATTTTACATTTCTGTTGGCGAACAAGACCAGAGAATTGATGCAACAAAAAAACTTATAGGTGTTTTTAAGGATAAAGGTTTGAAAGTTCACTTTTCATCATTTCCCGGCGGACACGAATGGCAGGTTTGGAGAAAATCTTTACACGATTTTGCTCAAAAACTATTTAAATAATGATTATTTATAGAAGCATCGAATATGCTTTTTTAATATAAATGCGATAAATAAGAGATATTGATTTACTTAAAATGGAGGCTAAATGAAACTAACAACATTACTGCTGTTAATATTTACAATGAATCTTTATTCCCAGACTCTTCCCTACCAAAATCCTAATTTAAGTTCCGAAGAAAGGGCTAAAGATTTAATTTCACGCTTAACTTTAGAAGAAAAAGCTAATCTGATGTGCGACGTTTCTGAAGCTATCCCGCGTCTCGGTATTAAAAAGTTTAATTGGTGGAGCGAAGCGTTACATGGGTTGGCAAATAACGATAGCGTAACAGTATTTCCGGAACCAATTGGAATGGCGGCATCATTTAATGACGAATTGGTTTACAAAGTATTCAATGCTGCTTCGGATGAAACCCGTGCGAAATATAATGCACTGATTAAAAGAGGCGGTGAAAATAAGAGATTTTTAAGTCTTTCGGTATGGACTCCGAATATTAATATTTTCCGCGATCCTCGCTGGGGACGCGGTCAGGAAACTTACGGAGAGGATCCTTATTTAACTTCAAGAATGGGTATTTCTGTTGTTAAAGGTTTACAAGGGCCAGATGATGCAAAATATAAAAAACTTCTTGCTTGTGCAAAACACTATGCTGTTCACTCCGGTCCCGAATGGAGCAGACATGAGTTAAATCTTACAGATGTTAATCCCCGCGATCTTTGGGAGACATACCTCCCTGCTTTTAAATCCTTAGTTCAGGATGCAGATGTCCGCCAGGTAATGTGCGCATACCAGCGTTTAAATGACGAGCCTTGCTGCGGTAATACAAGATTGTTGCAGAAAATTTTACGTGAAGACTGGGGTTTTAAACATCTTGTAGTTTCCGATTGCGGCGCAATAACAGATTTTTATTCAAGCCACAAGGTATCTTCCGATGCAACACATGCTGCAGTGAAAGGTGTTATAGCCGGAACTGATGTTGAATGCCAATGGGATAACCATGCTTATAAAAAATTACCCGAAGCTGTTAAAAAAGGAATAATTACAGAAAAAGAAATTGACGAGCGCTTATTACGTGTTTTAATTGGCAGGTTTGATCTTGGAGAAATGGATAAAGATGAAATAGTACCTTGGGCACAAATTCCTATATCAGTTGTTAACAACGATGAACATCGTAAATTAGCTTACGATATGTCTCTTGAAACTATGACTCTTCTTCAAAATAAAAGAAATATACTGCCTTTATCCAAATCAATTAAAAAAATTGCCGTTATCGGACCTAACGCCGATGATGAACCGATGCTTTGGGGTAATTACAACGGCACACCGATTCGCACAATTACAATTCTCGACGGAATAAAAACAAAAGTCCCGAGCGAAAATATTATTTACGATAAAGCTTGCGATTTAGTTGAAGACAAAGTAACAGTGAGTTATTTTGATCAATGTAATTTTGAAGGGAAAAAAGGATTTAAAGCTACATATTGGAATAACATAACAAGTGAAGGCAACAGTGTTATTTCTCATCAAATTGTTAACCCGATTAAATTAACAACAGCCGGACAGCACGAATTTGCTTCGGGAGTTAAATTAGAAGGTTTCTCTGCTAAATACGAAACCGAATTTGTTGCAAGCAAAACAGAAGAAATAGTATTTAAATGCGGAGCTACTGGTCATTTTGAATTATTAGTTAACGGCGAATCTATTGTCAAGTATGAAAACTGGAGAACCCTTATTTCGAAACATCCTATAAAAGTTGAAGAAGGGAAAAAGTATGATATCGAAATCCGTTTTTTTCAGATGAACAATTGGGAGGCAAATCTTGAATTTACTTTTGGAAGAGAAGTGGATGTTGATTACACTGAACTAATTAAAAAGTTAAATGGAATAGAAACAGTGGTTTATGTCGGCGGACTTTCAACTGTATTAGAAGGCGAAGAAATGCCTGTATCGTACCCTGGTTTCAAAGGCGGCGACCGTACTAATATCGACCTTCCTTCTGTTCAGCGTAATTTGTTAAAAGCATTAAAAAAAGCCGGTAAAAAAGTAATCTTTGTAAACTGTTCAGGTTCTGCTATCGCCCTTACACCCGAAACCGAAACCTGCGATGCAATTTTACAAGCTTGGTACGGAGGAGAATCCGGCGGTCAGGCTGTTGCGGATGTTTTATTCGGTGATTATAACCCGTCCGGTAAACTGCCTGTCACGTTCTATAAGAATTCCGATAATTTAGGCGATTTTGAAGATTATTCAATGAAAGGACGCACTTACAGATTTACATCCGATTACCTCTTCCCTTTTGGATACGGATTAAGTTATACAAAATTTAAAATAGGAAAAGCAAAATTCAGTAAGACACAGATTAATAAAGATGAAAACCTTGTTATTACAATACCTGTTTCAAATACAGGAAAACTGAAAGGGACAGAAATAGTTCAAGTATACGTACGAAAGATTAATGATATTGATGGTCCTATAAAAACCTTAAAAGGTTTTCAGAGAGTAACATTAAATACAAGAGAAAAAACTGATGCAGTAATCACTCTGCCTGCTTCTTCTTTTGAATTTTTCGATTACAGTACCGGTAAAATGTCTGTTTCCTCCGGAAAATATGAAATTTTTTACGGTAATAGTTCGGATGCAAAAGACTTAAAGTCGACAATAATTGCTATTAAATAATGAAGAAATTGATTTAACTAAAAAGAATCTGGTTCTTTAAATGTTCAAGTTATTAAAAAATCAGGTAAATATTTTGATTATAAATTAATTATGGAAATTGTTTTGGAAAAGAAACTTGTTATCACAATTTTAATATTACTTTCTGGACTTCTTAACTTATATGCAGAAAATGGACATAGTCTCTGGCTGCGCAATCAGATTCCTAAACAGGTAGAAGTTATCTGCTCAAAACAGTCTGAAACTTTAAGTATTGCAGTTCAGGAATTAAAACAGAATTGGCAAGGTAATCCCGGTGCGGAAGTTACCCTCAGTATCAAATTTAATAAAGAAATAAAGGGTGATGGATATATTCTTGATTCATCAGGTGTACAAGCAAATACAGATATTGGAATATTATACGGTGTTTATGATCTGTTGCGCCGCCAAAGAATTGAACAACCTACAAAGGAATTAATTTCTAATCCATCATACGAAATTCGCTTGCTTAACCATTGGGATAACCTTGATGGTACAATTGAACGCGGATATGCCGGAAAATCGATATTCTGGCGCGATGAAAATGAGATTTTAACAATTACGGAACAAGACAAAATATTATGGCAGGAATATGCCCGTGCTAATGCATCAATTGGAATTAACGGCACTGTTTTAAATAATGTAAATTCATCACCTAAAATGCTGGAAATTAAAACTCTGCAAAAAGTAAAAGCTATTGCAGAGGTTTTACGACCTTATGGAATTAAAACATACCTGTCTGTAAATTTTTCTTCTCCTGCCGTTTTGAGCGGTCTTAAAACCTCAGACCCATTGGATTCTGATGTAATAAAATGGTGGAAAAATAAAGTGAAGGAAATCTACACTTTAATCCCGGATTTTGGCGGATTTCTTGTTAAAGCAAATAGTGAAGGGCAGCCCGGACCTCAGGATTTCGGGCGTACTCATGCTGATGGTGCGAATATGATGGCTGATGCTTTAAAACCATTTGGCGGAATTGTAATGTGGCGCGCTTTTGTGTACAGTCCTAAAGAAAAAGATCGTGCTATGCAAGCTTATTCTGAATTTATGCCATTAGAAGGCAAGTTTCGAGAAAATGTTATTATCCAGGTGAAAAATGGACCGGTTGACTTTCAACCCCGCGAGCCTTTTAATCCGCTATTCGGCGCAATGAAAAAAACTGCAGTTATGCCGGAACTACAAATTACACAGGAGTATTTGGGACATTCAAAACATCTTGTCTTTTTATCTACGATGTGGGAAGAATTTCTGAATAGCGATACTTATCATCAGGGAAAAGGAAGCACAGTTGCCAGATGTACCGATGGAAGCATTTATCCTCATAAATATACTGCAATTGCAGGTGTTTCAAACATTGGTCTTGATTCTAACTGGTGCGGTCATACTTTTGCTCAATCTAACTGGTATGCGTTTGGTCGTTTGGCATGGAATAACAATTTGACAAGTGAAGATATTGCTGCTGAATGGATCAAATTGACTTTTTCAAATAAATCAAGCATTTCGGATTTTAATGATTGGCAGGAGCACTTTTTATTACCCGTAAAAAAAATGATGATTGAAAGTCGTGAAGCGGCTGTTGATTACATGATGCCTTTAGGACTTCATCATATTTTTGCAGGCGATCATCATTATGGACCCGGTCCCTGGTATGCACCTCCAAACTTACGTCCAGATTGGACTCCTCCTTATTATCACCGTGCTGATAAAAACGGAATCGGTTTTGACCGTACCCAATCCGGAAGCAATGCAGTAAGCCAGTATCACGAACCTTTAAGTTCTCAATTTAATAATGTAAACACTTGCCCGGAAGAATATTTGTTATGGTTTCATCATTTGTCATGGGATTATAAGATGAATAACGGACGAATTTTATGGGATGAATTATGTTTCCGTTATGAAAACGGTTTGAATAAAGTCCGGGGTTTTCAGAAAGTATGGGATAAAGTAAAAAATTATGTTGATGAACAAACATTTACTGAAGTGCAAAGTAAACTACGCAGCCAATGCCGAGCGGCTCAAATGTGGAAAGATGGATGTTTATTATATTTTCAGCAATTCAGTCAAATGCCAATTCCATATGATATTGAGCGTCCTGTTTATGATTTAGATAAATTGGAGAAAATGGATTTTACGAAAGATTAGAATTTTACACTTTCTGCACTGTTTTTAACAAGGCAAAAGATTTGTTATAAGTTAATAAAAGGATTAGTTAATAGAAATTTAACAAAATTATTCAGGAGCAATAAGGTATGTTCAGAAAATATTTAAGCATTTTAGCATTTGTTTTTTCTTTAGCAATAGTTATTGAAGCCCAATCTTTTAAAAAAACTGAATTAGGTATAAAATCCACAATTAATTCTGTAGATTATGAAATTCAGTTTATTAATCCTTCAATTGTAAGAATTCTTAAATCTCCGGTTCAAAAGGAATTTAGTAAAGAAAGTTTTTCGGTAATTGCGAAACCTGCAAATACTGAAATTAATATAACCGAAAACGGCAATTCTCTGTCAGTTAGCAGTAAAGAATTAACCGTTAAAATTGATTTAAAAAACGGTGCTGTATCCTTTTTTAAGCTTTCCGGCGAATTGCTGTTATCTGAAAAAAATGAAGGTTATTCCTTCACAAAATTTGATGATATTGGCAATAGTACTTTTAGTGTAGGACAATCGTTTAATTTAAGTAAAGATGAAGCAATTTACGGGCTGGGTCAGCAGCAGCAGGGAAAAATGATTCAGCGAAATATAAAGTTGAAAATGGTGCAGGGAAATACCGATGACTATTCGCCTTTTTTTGTCTCGATAAAAGGCTATGGTTTATTCTGGGATAATTACTCACCAACTACTTTCACAGATAATCCAGGCGAAACAACTTTTTCTTCGGAAGTTGGAGATTGCATTGATTACTATTTTATGTATGGTGAAAACCTCGACGGCGTAATTGCAAAGATGCGCGAATTGACAGGTCAAGCTCCTATGTTTCCGCTTTGGACTTTCGGATATTGGCAAAGCAAAGAACGGTATAAAAGTCAGGATGAGCTGGTAGATGTAGTTAAAAAATACAGGGAATTAAATGTCCCGATTGACGGCATAATTCAGGACTGGCAATATTGGGGAAATAATTATCTCTGGAACGCGATGGAATTTCTGAATGTAGATTTTCCAAATCCTAAAAAAATGATTGACGATGTGCATAAATTGAACGCACGTATGATTATATCAATCTGGAATTCCTTTGGACCTCAGACCAAACAGTATAAAGAATTGGATAAAATCGGAGCATTGATGGATTTCAATACTTGGCCGCAATCAGGTTCTGAGAAATGGCCGCCGAATATGGATTACCCATCCGGAGTAAAAGTTTATGATCCATATAATCCAAATGCCCGCGATATTTATTGGAGACATTTAAATAAAGGAATATTCGAGCTTGGAATGGACGGCTGGTGGATGGATTCCTCTGAACCGGATCATCTTGATGCAAAAGATTCAGATTTGAATAACAAAACTTATCTTGGCTCATTCCGTAAAGTTCGAAACGCTTTTCCATTAATGACTGTTGGTGGAGTTTATCAAAATCAACGAAAAGTATCGTCCGATAAAAGAGTATTCATCCTAACGAGATCGGCTTTTGCAGGACAACAGCGTTACGGAGCTAATACTTGGTCGGGAGATGTTGTTGCTTCGTGGGATGCTTTGCGTAATCAAATTTCTGCCGGATTAAATTTTTCACTTACAGGAATTCCTTATTGGAACAGTGATATCGGCGGGTTTTTCTTGTGGAATTTTCCTAAAAAATTAGAAGACCCGAATTACAGAGAATTATACGTTAGATGGATTCAGTTCGGTGCTTTCTGTCCGATGATGCGCTCTCACGGTGCTGACGCGCCCCGGGAAATTTATCAATTCGGCAAAAGAGGCGATATACTTTTTGATGCGATTGAGAAATCAATAAAACTCAGATATTCACTGCTCCCTTATATTTATTCTTCGGCTTGGGAAGTAACTTCAAAGCATTCTACAATGATGCGTGCGCTTGCGTTTGATTTTGCTAATGACAAAAATGCACTCGATATCAATAATGAATATTTATTTGGGAAGAATCTTCTTGTTTGTCCTGTTACTAATCCAATGTATTCCAAATCGTTGGTTAACGGTAAAGACACAGTAAAAATAGCTGACTTCTCGCAAACGAAATCAAGTGATATTTATCTGCCAAAAGGTTCAAACTGGGTTGATTTCTGGACAGGCGAAAAATTAAACGGCGGACAAACAATTAAGAAAGAAACCCCGATAGATATTATCCCATTATACCTTAAAGCCGGTTCTATTCTTCCAATTGGTCCCGATGTTCAATATGCCGCAGAAAAAAACTGGCAGAATCTTGAAATAAGAATTTATCCTGGAGCAGATGGTGAGTTCACCCTTTATGAAGATGAAAATGACAATTACAATTATGAAAAAGGCATTTATTCTACAATCAGTTTTGTTTGGGATGATGCGAGCAAAACATTGACAGTAAATGATAGAGAAGGTTCTTTCCCGGGAATGCTTGAAGAACGGACTTTTAATATTGTTTTGGTTTCAAAAGATAATGGTTTGGGTTTTATTAAATCAGAAAAATGTAATAGAATAATATCTTATAACGGAAAGCAATTAAAAATTCCGTTAAAGTAATGGTTTTAAAGTTCTTATTTTTGTTGAGAATTATTTTCTTAAAGATGTATAAATAGATTTCTAATTTACCGGAGTTAGAGAGCAATACAGAATATTTTTCTTAATTTTGCTTTTAATAATTTAAATAATTAAATGGAGTTGATTTGTGAAAACAACATTAAGTATGTTTCTAATTTTATGTCTGACCTTAATAACAAGGCTTTATTCTCAGGATATTGCGAGTGTTTCAAGTCCTGATAAAAATCTTTATGCAAACGTTTCCATTGAAAATGGAAAGATACTTTATTCCGTTCTTTTTAATGGAAAAACAATGATTGAAAAATCTCCCTTGGGACTGATTACAAACGAAGGAGATTTCACTTCTGATATGAGTTTTGTTGATTCAACAACAAGTAAAATTTCAAAAGATTATACTCAGTTAAAAATAAAAAAATCATTTATTCAGTATAGAGCAAATACATTAAAATGTACTTTTTCAAATAAAGAAAAAAAGCAAATCTCAATTGTATTTCAGGTTAGCAACAATGATATCGCTTTCAGATATGAGTTGCCTATTTGGGGAGAAAGATATGCTGCTGTTATCGAGAAAGAAATTACCGGTTACAAATTTCCTTCATTCACAACTACTTTTCTTTCAGGGATGATGGAGCCGATGAACGGTTATGCACGTACTTCTCCAAGTTACGAAAACGGATATGAAGCAGATGCGCCGATGGAGAAATCAACTTCGGCTGAAGGATATGTTTTCCCGGGACTTTTCCGCGTTGGAGATAACGGTTGGGTTTTACTTTCCGAAACAGGAGTCAGAAGTTTATACTGCGCCTCGCATTTAAGTAAATATGAAAACGGTTTATATTCTGTCGAGTATCCAAATCCTAAACAAAATAACGGGTTTGGAAGCAACGGTGCACAGATAGGTTTGCCAGGAGTTACTCCCTGGAGGACAATTACTGTCGGCGAAAATTTAAAGCCAATCGTAGAAACTACAATTCCTTTTGATGTTGTTGATCCATTGTACGAACCTTCGCAAAACTATAAATTCGGACGCAGCACCTGGAGCTGGATTATCTGGCAGGATAACAGTATGAACTTTGAAGATCAGGTGAAATACATTAATTTGGCTGCAGCAATGAACTATGAATATATTCTTATTGATGCTTATTGGGATGCAAATCTTGGTTACGACAAAATAAAAGAATTGGTCAAATATGCAGCTTCAAAAGGAGTCGGTGTATTTTTGTGGTACAATTCAAACGGTTCTTTCAACGATGCCTGGCCTACTCCGCTTAATAAAATGAATACTTCGGTTGCCCGTAAAAAAGAAATGAAATGGCTGAAAGAAGCCGGAGTTAAAGGACTTAAAGTTGATTTTCTTGGCGGCGACAAACAAGAAACTATCCGTTTGTATGAAGACATTATGTGCGATGCAAACGAATATGGTTTGATGATTATTTTTCACGGAGCTACTCTTCCCCGCGGATGGGAAAGAATGTACCCGAATTTTGTTGGCTGCGAAGCTGTTCTTGCTTCCGAAATGCTTGTTTTTATGCAGCACGTTCGTGATCAGGAAGCCTTCTTTGCTTCTCTCCATCCATTTATCAGAAACAGCGTTGCAAGTATGGAATTCGGCGGCGTTATGCTTAACGATTTCCTAAATAAGGGCAATGAGAAAGGACAGCAAAGATTAACTACCGACGCTTTTCAATTAGCTACGGGCATATTGTTCCAAAATCCTGTTCAAATGTTTGCTTTAACTCCAAACAATTTGACCGATGTGCCTGAATTTGAAATTGAGTTTATGCGGAATATTCCAACCACTTGGGATGAAATCAAATTTATTGACGGTTACCCCGGTAAATATTGTGTTTTAGCACGCCGCAGCGGGCAAAAATGGTATGTTGCGGGAGTAAATGCAGAGAAATCCGCAAAACAATTAAAACTGAATTTATCAATGTTTGCAGGTCAGAAAGTAAATTTATACAATGACAGAAAGAGCAAGGAAACCTATATGGAAAGTTTAGCTATTCCGGAAAATGGAGAAGTTTCAGTAACTATCCAGCCAAACGGCGGATTTGTAATTACAAAATAAATTAGGAAGCTAAAAATGAAAAAAATATTTGCATTGCTTATTCTTTTAATTTCATCTGTTTTTACAATTGCTCAGGTATCATCCGTAATTTCACCAAACGGAAAAATTGAAATATCACTTCTGAATAAAACGGAAAGTAAGACCGGTGAGTGGTATTTAAAAATAAACGAATTAAAAAGTTCTGGCAGTAATGCTGTAATTTCGGAAGTTAAACTTGGTTTGGAGAGAAATGACCAGAAATTTCAAAGCGAGCTAAGTTTAGTTAAGGTCAGTTCGCCTAAAAAAATTGATGAGAAGTATTTATCTCTGATTGGGAAAAAATCGCAATGCAGCAACTCGGCAAACGAGATTGAAGCTTCTTTTAAGAATCCTGACGGCTCAATTCTAAAATTAGTTGTTCGCGCTTATAACGACGGCGCAGCTTTCCGGTATGAATTTCCTGAAAAATCGGGGACATTTGTGATTAAGGATGAACTTACTTCTTATAATATTTCTTCCGATGCAAAAAGGTGGATGACGAAATGGGACCTTGCCAACGAAGGATTATTTTCTTTTATTAAAGATATAAACGTGCAGCAGACCTGGGGATATCCGGCATTATTCAATTCAAAAGATTCTACAACCTGGTTTTTAATTCACGAAGCCGATTTGGATAGAACCTATTGCGGAACTAAGCTGAGCAATGTTGATGATAAATCCTATTTCAAACTGACATTTCCCGATCCTGGAGACGGAGACGGCGAAGTGCAGCCCAAAATAAACCTTCCTTGGAAATCGCCTTGGAGAGTAATAATTATTGGAAGTCTTGCAGACATCGTTGAATCAACTTTAATTGACGATATCAGCCGTCCTTCCACAATTACTAAAACCGATTGGATTAAACCGGGAGTTGCTTCGTGGAATTATTGGTCAAGCAATCACGGTACTAAGGACTTTAAAGTAGTGTGTGATTTCGCTGATCTTGCAGCTTCAATGGGCTGGCAGTACACGCTTCTGGATTGGGAATGGGATCAGATGGGTAACGGCGGCAAATTGGAAGATGCTTTAAAATATATCCATTCTTTGGGCGTTAAACCTTTAATGTGGTATAATTCGGGAGCTTTTAAATGGGTTACGGCTACCCCCCGCGACAGGATGCTGACGCATCAAAACCGTATTGAAGAGTTTGCTAAATTAAAAGAACTTGGCGTTGCCGGAATTAAAGTCGATTTCTTTTTAAGTGAAAAGCAGGATATGATTAAATACTATCTTGATATTTTAGAGGACGCTGCGAAATACGAAATTATGATATATTTCCACGGCTGCGTTGTGCCGAGAGGATGGGCAAGAACATACCCGCATTTAATGACTTATGAAGGAATAAGAGGGGCAGAATGGTATAATAACGGTCCGGATTTTACAACTACCGCTCCAAAGCACAACACAATTATTCCTTTTACACGTAATGTTGTCGGATCAATGGATTACACTCCTGTAACTTTTACTAATTCTCAATTTCCTCATTTAACATCTTACGGACATGAACTTGCACAAAGTGTAGTTTACGAATCAGGAATCCAGCACATGGCAGACCGCCCCTCAGGATACAATAATTTGCCTGATGCAGCCCGTTCATTCTTAAAAGAGGTAACAAGTTCCTGGGATGATACAAAGCTTGTTTCCGGTTATCCCGGTAAAGATATAATACTCGCGCGCCGGAAAGCAGATAATTGGTTTATCGGCGGAATGAATTCGGAAGATAAAGAGAAAACCTTAACTTTTAATTTTCCATTTTTAGAAAACGGAGTAAAATATAAACTGACACTGATTGCCGACAGTGAACACGATAAGGATTTAGCAATAGATTATTCAGTTATTGATAATTCAGGTTCAGTAAAAGTTAAAGTTCTTCGTCGCGGCGGTTTTGCTGCAATTCTTAAACCTATAAAGGATTAATTATAAAAAGGTAAACTTATGATTAAATGTTTTATCTATTTGAATTTACTCTCGTTTTTTTGTTTTGGACAATTAGTAAAAAGTTACAAAAGCTTTGACGACAGAATTGAAATGAAATTACAAGAAGGTACTTTATGTGTTTATCCGTTAGCGGAAAATGCAGCAAGAATAAACTTCTTTGTTTCGCAGAAAAGCGACTTACCCGAACTGATTTTAACATCAACCGTAAAAATGCCAAAGTTTGAAGTAATTGAAAACTCTGAGAAAATTGAAGTTAAGTTGAATAAATTAAAAATATTCGTCGATAAAAAAACTTCTTCAATTTCTTATGCGGATGTTAACGGAAATATTTTTCTTTCTGAAAAAAACGGAAGCAGAAAATTGACGCCTGGTGAAACTATGGGTGAACCCTGCTATGATGCCGGACAAAGTTTTTTATCTCCGGATGATGAGAAGATTTTCGGTTTAGGTCAGTTTCAGGATGGCAATTACAATTTGAAAAATGTAGCTCGCAGACTGACACAAGTAAATTCTCAAATTGCAATTCCTTTCATTTATTCGAGCAAAGGCTACGGACTTCTTTGGAACCAGTATGGATTAACTGATTTTAATCCAGCAGATAATAAAATTGAATTGCAAAAACAAGTTCAAGTAGAAAACAAGGAAAATAAAACTGCCGAAGTAACAACAACGGCAGGGACAAAAACAATTTCGCAAAACCAGTCGCTTTATCAAGGAAAATTTTCTGTTCCGAAAGACGGCGAATATTCAATATTTCTGAATCTTGGGGATATGGATAACCGCCAGTCTGTTTTAATTGACGGTGAACCTGTAATCGATTTAAGCAATCTTTGGCTCCCCCCGACAATAGGGAAATTAGTAAACCTCAAATCGGGCGAACACGATATTCAGGTGGTTTGTAAATCGGAAAACGTGCCGGAATTATTTTGGAAACTTTCTGACGATTTAACAACATTCCGTTCGCCGCATACAAAAATGCTTGATTACACAATTTTTTACGGACCTTCCGCCGATGAGGTGATTTCTACTTACAGGAATCTTTCCGGAAACGTGCCGATGCTTCCCCGCTGGGCTTATGGATTTTGGCAGTGCAGAGAAAGATACACTTCAGGAAATCATTTGACCGAAACAGTTAAAGAATTCCGCAAAAGAAATTTACCGATGGATGTTATTGTTCAGGACTGGCAGTATTGGGGAAATAACGGCTGGGGTGTTCCAATATTTGACAGTACGAATTATGCTGATCCTGAAAAGTTCATAAAGGAAATACACGATTTAAACGCGCATTTTAATATTTCTATCTGGTCAAATCCTGATAAAAATTCTTCAATCGGGAAAGATTTCCTTTCAAAAAATCTTTTTATTCCGGATACAAAATGGCTCGATTATTTTAATCCTTTAACCAGAGAGGCATATTGGAAAACATTGAAAGACAATCTTTTTGATTACGGTGTAGATTCCTGGTGGATGGACGCAACAGAGCCCGAAAATGACGCTTTACATAAAACTATGACTTATCTTGGTCCCGGAGATTTTTACAGACTTACCTACCCCTTGTTTGTCAGCAGATCAGTTTATGAAGGGCAGCGCGAAGCAACCGATGCGAAAAGAGTATGCATACTTACTCGCTCGGCTTTTTCGGGACAGCAAAGATACGGCACAATAAATTGGTCTGGAGATATCGGCGGAAACTGGGATTCATTTCAGAAACAAATTGTTGCAGGATTAAACTTTTCAGTAACCGGTATGCCGTACTGGACAACTGATATCGGCGGATTTTTCAGACCGGGAAAAGCGCAATATACAGATAAAAATTTTGGCGAACTGCTTATCCGCTGGTTTCAGTGGGGAGTTTTTAACCCGATTTTCAGAATTCACGGTTATCAATCGGAAACAGAACCATGGAAATACAGTGCTGAAGTTGAAAATAATATGAAGGAAATGCTGAATTTGCGTTATCGTTTATTGCCTTATGTTTATTCCGAAGCTTGGCAGATTACAAAAAACGGCTCGACAATGATGCGTCCGCTTGTTATGGATTTCCGCGAAGATGCAGAAGCTTTAAAACACCCCTACGAATATATGTTCGGGAAATCTTTTTTAGTTAATCCCGTTACTGAATTTGGATTGAATGAAATTGATGTTTATATGCCTGAATCAAGTGGTTGGATAGATTTCTGGACTGGCGAAAAATTCAACGGCAGTCAGGTTGTAAAATCATCAGCCCCGCTGAATAAAATTCCATTATTTGTTAAAGCCGGTTCAATTATTCCAATGGGACCCGAAATCCAGTATGCTGCCGAAAAAACAGATCCGGTTGAAATAAGAATTTTTCCCGGAGCTGACGGCGAATTTACGCTTTACGAAGATGAAAACGACAGCTACAATTATGAAAAAGGAATGTTTTCAACTATTAAATTCGAATGGAATGAAGAAAATAAAACTCTGATTATCAACAAAAGAAACGGTTCGTTCCCTGGAATGCTTGATAAACGGGTTTTTAATATTGTAATAGTTTCAAAAGGAATTGGCGCAGGAATGAATGCTGCAAGCCGATTTGATAAAACAATCACTTACACCGGTGAAAAAGTAGTTTTCAAAAAATAGAGTAAAAAAAATATTGGAGAAAGTTATGAAAATCAAATTAATTATTTTTGCCGCCGTTTTACTAATCAGTAATTTGAATGCGCAAGACAAGCTGTACTCAAATGAGTTTCCGCTGGAGGACGTAAAATTACTTGACGGACCTTTTAAAGATGCTTTTAATCTTAATATTGAAACGCTTCTTAAATATGATGTTGACAGATTGTTATCGCCATATAGAAAACAAGCGGGTTTATCCGAAAAAGCTAAAGGTTATCCCAACTGGGACGGACTTGACGGACATGTCGGCGGACATTATCTTTCTGCAATGGCAATGATTTATTCTTACAATAAAAATGCAGAATGTAAAAAGCGGATTGACTATATAATTTCAGAAATTAAAGATTGTCAGGAAGCCAATGCAGTTAATAATCCTGACTGGGGAATCGGTTATGCCGGAGGAGTTCCGAACAGCAATGAAATCTGGTCGACTTTGAAATCGGGCGATTTAAAAGCTTATAATTCAGCTTGGGTTCCCTGGTATAATATTCACAAAATGTACGCAGGTTTGCGCGACGCCTGGATTTATTGCGAAAACGAAGAAGCTAAAAACATATTTATAAAATTCTGCGATTGGGCAATAAATATAACATCAGCGCTTTCGGATGAAAAGATGAAAGAGATGCTGGCAATGGAGCACGGCGGAATAAATGAAATATTTGCGGACGCATATCAAATAACCGGAGATATTAAGTATTTAAATGCAGCAAAAAGATTTTCGCACAAGGAATTTCTTGACCCTTTATCAAAAGGAATTGACAATTTAGATAATAAGCACGCAAATACGCAAATTCCCAAATTTATTGGCTTTGGAAGAATTGCAGAAATTGATAAAGATGAAAAATATTTAAAAGCCGCTTCATTTTCCTGGGAAACTGTTACTTCAAATCGTTCATTGGCTTTTGGCGGAAACAGCCGGAGAGAACATTTCCCGAGTGTAACATCCTGCATCGATTACGTAAATGTAAATGACGGACCCGAATCCTGTAATTCGTACAATATGCTTAAACTTACAGAAGATTTGTTCCGGATAAATCCTGCTGCAAAATATGCCGATTATTACGAAAGAACAGTATTTAATCACATCCTTTCTACACAGCATCCCGAACACGGCGGATATGTATATTTTACTCCGGCTCGTCCAAGGCATTACCGTGTTTATTCCGCTCCAAACGAAGCAATGTGGTGCTGCGTGGGCACGGGAATGGAAAATCATTGCAAATATAACGAGTTCATTTATACTCATTCCAACGATAGTCTTTACTTGAATTTGTTTATCGCTTCCGAATTGAATTGGAAAGATAAAGGCATTAAAATCCGGCAGGAAACAAATTTTCCGTACGAGGAGAAAACAAAACTTACAGTTACAGAAGGTAATTCAGAATTTAAGCTTATGATAAGATACCCATCTTGGGTTGGCAAAAATGAGCTGAATATTATAATAAACGGGAATGATTTTTCTTACAATTCCCTTCCCTCTTCTTATGTTTGCATTGATAGAAAATGGAATAAAAATGACGTAATTGAAATCAGTCTTCCGATGCGGAACACAGTTGAGCGGCTTCCTAATGTTTCAAATTATGTGGCATTTATGCACGGTCCCATTCTTCTCTGCGCCAAAACAGGGACTGAAGATTTGAAAGGGTTAATTGCCGACAACGGACGCTGGTCGCAATTTGCCGCAGGAGAATATCTGCCGGTTGATAAAGCCCCGATTTTAATTGAAGACAATATTGACCGGATTGCCGAAAAGCTTGTTCCGGTAAAAGATAAGCCTCTGAATTTCAAATTAAATATCGATATGATTAATAGAGCGGATTTAACTCTTGAGCCTTTCTACAAAATCCACGATTCGCGATATATGATGTACTGGCTGGCATTGACTAATGACGGTTATAAATCTTATCTGGATTCGTTGTCAAATATCGAAAAAGCAAAATTAGCGATTGAAAAAAGGACAATCGATTATGTTGCTGTTGGCGAGCAGCAGCCCGAAACCGATCATAAAATGCTTAAAGAAAATTCGAATACAGGAAATAATTTGCATGAATTTTGGCGTGAAGCATCTAGCGGCGGTTTTTTCAGTTACGATTTGGCTACAAATTCCGAAACCAATATAAGTATGCTTGTCCGCTACTGGGGAGCTGAATGGGGAAACAGGAAATTTGAGATTTACATTGATGATGAAAAACTTATAACAGAAGACAATACCGGCAGATGGAATCTTTCCGCATTTCAAGATGTGGTTTATCAGATTCCTGATTCGATGGTAAAAGGTAAAAGTTATATTCGTGTGAAATTTCAATCGCTTCCGGGAAATACTGCCGGAGCCGTTTATGTTGTGCGCTTGCTTAGAAATGATTAATAAATTCAATAATTGACTAAGCCTAAAGAAGAAATTTTGTAATTAACTGAGCTAATAAAAAATTAAAAAGGTAGTAATATGTTATCAAATTTTATTGTTGATCAGAAGAAAAATATTACACGGGTATTCACCGCGTTTGCTTTGCTTGTTTTATTCAGCGCTAACATTTTTCCGCAGGATTCAAACTTTTATATATTCTTGTGCTTCGGACAATCGAATATGGAAGGAAATGCAAGAATTGACCAGAAAGATACAGTTGTAAGCAGCCGTTTTCAGGTAATGTCAGCGGTCGATTGCTCAAAACTGGGCAGAAAAATGGGAAACTGGTACAAAGCAATTCCGCCTTTGTGCAGATGTTACACCGGACTAACCCCCGCCGATTATTTTGGCAGAACATTGGTTTCAAATCTTCCCGACAGCATTAAAATCGGTGTAATTAATGTTTCAATCGGCGGATGCAAAATTGAATTATTCGACAAAGATAACATCGAATCATACATTGCTAAAGCGCCGGACTGGGAGAAACCTATGATTAAGGAATATGATGGAAATCCATACGCGCGGCTTGTTGAAATGGCAAAACTTGCTCAGAAGGACGGAGTGATAAAAGGAATTCTTATGCATCAGGGTGAATCAAATACGAATGATACACTCTGGACGAAAAAAGTAAAAGTCGTTTACGATAATTTACTGAAAGATTTGAATCTGAATCCTGAAGATGTTCCGCTGCTTGCCGGGGAAGTTGTCCACGAAGAACAAGGCGGAGCCTGCGCTAGTATGAATTCGATAATTGCAACCCTGCCCCAGACAATTCCCAATTCGTTTGTTATTTCCTCAAAAGGATGCCCTCAGCGCGGAGACAAACTGCATTTTACTTATGAAGGTTACCGTAAATTAGGAAGACGATATGCAATTCAAATGCTATCAATATTAGGCTGGCAATAAGTTATACGGAATTAAAACATTATAAATGCTTCATCTTTTAAAAATGATGAGGCATTTTATGTAACAGAAATGTGTAAAGATTGATTTAGAAATTATAGTTTTAAGGTAACGTAAATGAAGAAATTTGTTTTTTTGATGTGTTTTTTAGGGACTGTTTTCCCGCAGCAAAATGATTGGGAAAACCAGATAGTTTTCGGGATAAACAAGCAGTATTATCACGTAAATGTTGTTCCTTATCCCGATTTTAACAGCTCATTGCAAATGGATTATACCAAATCCCCGTTTTATAAATCGCTTAACGGCATTTGGAAAATAAACTATGTGAACAAGCCATCCGATGCTCCGGCAGATTTTTACAAACCGGATTTTTCAACTGCTGGCTGGAAAGATGTAAAAGTTCCTTACAGTCTTGAAAATGCGGGCTTCGGCGAGTTTATTTTCAGGAATATCGTCCATCCTTTCGAAACGAGTAATCCGCCGTACGTAGGGAAAGACTTTAATCCGGTTGCCTCGTACAGAACTGATTTTACAGTTCCCGCAGACTGGAAAGAGCGAAAAATACTCCTGAATTTTGACGGAGTGGAATCAGCGTTTTATATCTGGATAAATGGTAAAAAAGTTGGATACAGCGAAAACAGTTACTGTATGGCAGAGTTTGATATTACTGAATATATTAAACCGGGCGAAAATGTTTTAGCCGTTCAGGTTTTTCGTTTCAGCGACGGAAGTTACCTCGAAGATCAGGATTTCTGGCGGCTGACAGGAATTTTCAGGGATGTCTATTTATATTCTGTTCCTAAAGTTTCAATTCAAGATTACACTTTTACTACCGACCTCGATAAAAACTATATTGATGCAGATTTCAATCTTGAAATAAAATTAAATTCAAGCAGTAAAGTTGATAATAAAGAAAAATTCTTTGCGGAAGTTATTTTGGTCGATAAATCCGGGAAACAGGTTTTTAAAGAGAAGACTGAATCGTTAAATGCCAGTGATTTTGGAAATAAGAAAATTACTTTTTCTAAAAAAGTAACTAATCCGTTAAAATGGACTGCCGAAACTCCCAACCTGTATGTTTTATCAATTGCACTGAAAGACAGTAAAGGAAATCCGGTTGAGTATCTTTCTTCCCAAGTAGGTTTCCGCGAAGTTGAATGGAAGGATGGAGTGTTGAAAGTAAACGGAAAGCGCATACTTATACGCGGCGTTAACAGGCACGAACACGATCCGGTTTCCGGAAGATATATTTCAAGCGAATCAATGATCGAAGATATTAAATTGATGAAGCAGTTTAATATAAATGCTGTGCGAACTTGTCATTACACAAATACACCGCTTTGGTATCAGTTATGTGATGAATACGGAATTTATTTATGCGCGGAAGCTAATATCGAATCGCATCAATTCTGGAGCAGATTCGCACAGGATTCAACATGGCTTGGCGCTTTTATGGACAGAAATGCCGGAAATGTTGAACCGTATAAAAATCACGCATCAATTATTTATTGGTCGCTCGGCAACGAAACCGGATTTGGAACCAACCACGTGAAAATGTCCGAATGGATTCACAAAAATGATCCAACCCGTCCGGTGCACTACAATCCTGCCGGAAATGATCCTTCGGTTGATATTGTTGCGCCTATGTACCCGACGGTTGAAGGTTACATTGCAGATGCCAAAAGAGATAACAGACCTGTAATTATGTGCGAGTATGCTCACGCAATGGGAAACAGCTGCGGAAACTTGAAAGAATATTGGAACCCTTCGTATTCTTTACCAAGAGCGCAGGGCGGATTTATCTGGGACTGGGTTGATCAGGGTTTCCTGAAAAAAGATAAAAACGGAAATACATTTATTGCCAACAGCGGCGAATTGAACGATCCGAAATCGGAAGCTTATGTTGGTTTTGACGGACTTGTACTTGCTGACAGAACTCCACAGCCGGAGTTGTTTGAATACAAGTATATAATTCAGCCTGTAAAAATAACCTTGAGCGATTTAAATTCGGGAAAGATAAAAATCCTGAACCGTTACGAATTCTCGAATCTCAATATTTTAGATGGCGAATGGGAATTGCTTGAAAACGGCAAACAAATTCAAAAAAATATCTTAAGAAAAATTAATTTAGCTGCCGGAAGTGAAACGGAAATAGTTGTTCCTTTTAATAAATCAGCATTTAAAAACAATTGCGAGTATTTCCTGAATTGCACTTTCAGGTTATCAGAAAAAACTGCTTGGGCAGAAAAAGGACATATTGTTGCCTGGGAGCAGCTTGCTCTTTCTGATAAATTTGATTTAAAACAGTACTCTGTGAAAAATGACAATTCTTTGAAGATGAATGAAAATGGAAACGAGATTCAATTTTCCGGCAAAAATTTCAGCATTGGTTTTAGCAAAAAAACAGGATTTCTATCTTCTATAAAAAATGAAGCAAAAGAAATTATTAAACAAGGTCCTGCAGCCATTCTTTACCGCGCACCAAGCGATAATGACGAAATGTGGTGGAATAATGCGAGTCCCGCAGTTTTTTGGCGTAAAGCTGGATTTAACAATCTTAAATACAAAGTTGAAAATTTCAAGGTTGAAAAAAATAAAGAGTACTATTCCGTTAATGTTGTTTTAAAAGTTTACAGCGATTCAATTCTACATATCCTTAATAACACGATTGCTTATAATGTTTTCCCGAACGGCGATATTTTCGTGCAATCTGGTTTTGAATTTGCTATTAGTCCAGCCGATATTTCGAATAAAGAAATTCCGCGAATCGGAATGCAGATGGTACTCCCAGCCGGTTTCGAAAACTACAAATATTACGGCAGCGGTCCCTGGGAAAACTATGCCGACAGAAATTCCTCGGCAATGATTGGCGAGTATTCTTCTAAAGTTTCGGAGCAATATTTCCCGTATTCAAGACCTCAGCACACAGGCAACAAAACGAACGTTCGCTGGGCATCGCTTACAGATAATGACGGAATCGGAATAGCTGTGTTCGGTTATCCAAATCTGGAAACAACAGCTTTGCATTTCAGCGAAAACGACCTCGACAAAAAAAGTTTTTCAGAAATAACCAGACAGGAAGATATTTTCTTCAGCATTGATGCGCAGCAAAACGGACTTGGCGGCGCAAGCTGCGGACCGGGCGTGCGCCCTGATTATCAAGTGAAACTGAAAAATACCGGATATATTTTCCGGATAAGCCTTGTAAATAAAGAAACGGATTTATCTTCATTGATTACCGGTTCTCCGTTTTTATCAACCCCGGTTATTAACCCCTTGGAAAATACAATTTATAAAGGAGTTCAGAAAATTGAGGTAGTTTCACCCGTTGAAGATGCTGAAATCAGATTTACGATGGATGGCAGTGAACCTGATGAATCATCTAAATTATATAATGGACCAATCCAAATCTCATCCGATTGTACAATAATTGCAAAAGCCTATAAAAAAGGATTTAACCCGTCGCTTCCGGTTTCGCGCGATTATACGATTGCAGAAGTTCTGTATGAAAGTCCTGTAATTAAATTCGGCGATAACCCTGTGGAATCTAATGTTCCGGTGGAAGGATTTAGATCTATTGCAATAATGATTACCGACCCGGACAGTTCTGCCGATTGGGATCATACTGATGTGCTTGAACCGGTTTTGATTAAGAAAGACGGCAGCGAAGTTTCCCTGACTGAGTTTAAGCCTTTTAAGACTTTTCAGGGATGGAGTACGCTTGCAGTTAACAGATCCTGCGACAGAAATCCTTTGAAAGTTGCCGGCAAAGTTTATAAAAAAGGACTTGGAACTCATGGTATTGCGGAAATATGGTATCACATTGACAGCGATGTATCGGCAATAAAACTGATGGTCGGGGTTGATGACGAAAGCGAAGGACGAGGCAGTTCAACTGTTACTTACAGAATTGTCGGGATTCGTTAGTTTTGTAGAAAAGTGATTTGAGTGAAAATTCAAGGAAAATTGTAGATGCGGAAATTTGTTTATCTGGTTTTATTTGTTGTGATTTTAGGATTTGTAAATAGCTCGTTCGCTCAAGCTGTTAACGATTGGGAGAATCCTGACATAAATGAAATTAACAAAGAAAAAACACATACTTCACTTTTCCTGTCCGATGAAAAAAATAGTAAATCAGGCGTAATTTCGCTTAACGGAGTCTGGAAGTTTAAATTTTCACCCGACCCGCAAAGCAGACCGGAAAATTTCTACAAGCTGGATTATCCCGTAAATGACTGGAACGAAATAAGAGTGCCGGGGAATTGGCAGCTTCAGGGATTCGGGATTCCTGTTTATACAAATATTTCATATCCCTTTAAGCGCGACCCTCCCCGCGTTACAAGCGAACCGCCTGCAAATTTCACAACCTATAATTTCCGTAATCCTGTTGGCAGTTATATTACCTATTTTGATGTGCAGGAAAAATGGCTTTCAAAACAAATATTTCTGCATTTCGGCGGCGTTAGTTCCGCGATGTATATCTGGATAAACGGTGAAAAAGTAGGTTACAGCGAAAACTCTATGTCGCCGGCAGAGTTTGATATTACTAAATATGTGCGCGCCGGGAAAAACAAATTGGCCGTTGAAGTTTACAGTTATTGCGACGGTTCGTATCTCGAAGATCAGGATATGTGGCGGCTGAGCGGCATTTTCAGGGATGTTGATTTATATATCCGCCCGAAAACCTTTATCAGGGATTATACCGTTATCGCCGAACCGGATAAAAATTTCAAAACTGCTTCGGTAAATATCAGATTAAATATCGAGAACCGTGCTGATATTGATTTGAGCGGATTATCTGTTAATGCTGAAATTAATGGTTTTTCATTTTCCGGGGAAATTGTTGATTTTGTAATCTCAGAAAATCTTAATCTAAAAAAACATTCTGAAAATATTGTTAATCTGAATGTTAATATCGAAAATCCCAAATTATGGTCTGCCGAAAATCCTGATTTATACAATTTGAAACTGAAATTGAAAAACAAAGACGAAGTTCTTGAAACCTTACTCTGCCAGTTCGGAGTAAGAAAAATTGAAGTGAAAGGCGAAGTTTTTTACGTAAACGGCAAAGCAGTAAAATTAAAAGGAGTAAACAGGCACGAACATCACCCGCGGACAGGAAAATATATTGACCGGCAGACAGTTATAAAGGATTTGAAATTAATGAAGCAGGCAAATATAAATTTTGTGCGCACCAGCCACTACCCTAATGACCCGTTATTTTATGAATTATGCGATGCTTACGGACTTTATGTTATGGATGAAGCAAACCACGAAACTCACGGATTCGGACTTGGAAACAGCGAAATAGGCGATAATCCTATCTGGGAAAAAACGCATATTGAAAGAGCTGTTTCGTTGGTTGAGCGCGATAAAAATCATCCTTGCATCATAATGTGGTCGCTGGGAAATGAAGGCGGAAGAGGACAAAATCTTATTGCAATGGCAGATACAATTAAAAAACTCGATTCAACAAGATTAGTATTTTCGGATACCTATCGTGATATTTCGGATCTTTACGATGAAGGTTATCTGCCGCCGGACGCACTTAAAAAACTTGGCGAAGATATTAATGATAAACCTGTGATTTTAAGAGAATATGCTCATACGATGGGCAACGCCGGAGGAAATCTGGATGAATACTGGGAAGTGATTTATGCCGATTCGAGCATTGCCGGCGCAGCAATTTGGGATTTAGTTGATAAAGCGATTACAAAAAAGATTGACGGTTCGCCTCTTGCGTATCAAAATAATCCTTCAAAATTGGAGCTGGATGAAGATGAATTTTGGGCATATGGCGGCGATTTCGGAGATCAGCCGAATGACGGTACATATTGTATCAACGGATTAGTAAGACCCGACAGAATTCCAAATCCGCATTATTATCAGGTTCAAAAGGTCTATCAAAATTTCCGTTTCGAATTGGCAAACACAAATCCTATTGTTGTTAAAATTACAAATTTATATGATTTCACTTCCTCGGAAGATTTTGATTTTTGCTATGATGTTCTCTCCAACGGTAAAGTTATAAAATCAGGAGTGATTCAAAATCCGTCAATCTTACCGGGAAAAGCGAATGAAGTAACAATTGAATTGCCTGATGAGATTGAAAATTTAAGTAGCGAGATAATCCTGAATATCTTTGCACGTTTGAAAAAAAGAACAATATGGGCAGAACCCGGTTTTACAGTGGCAAAAGAGCAATTTATTCTAAAAGATTTTTTACCCGGGAAATTTGAATCTGCCGGAAATACGCCGGAAATAAACGAAACATCTTCAAATATTATTGTGAGTGCGGGCAGTTTTAAATATGTTTTTGATAAACTGAACGGAGCATTGACAAGCTGGAGTTTTAATAATTCTGAATTGCTTAAAGGCAGTTTGGAACCTTATTTTTGGAAGCCGGCAAATGATAACCAGAAGCACAGTAATTATTTAACCAGACTGGCAAACTGGAAAATTGCAGCGGAAAGCCGCAAAGTTGAAAATGTACGGATTGAAAAATTGCCGGGTATGGCTGTTATAAATTTTGAAATGAAACTTCCGGCAATCGGCTCTTCTTACAAGCTGGTTTATTCAATCAACGGAAATGGAACTGCAAAGGTTGAAGCGGTTTATACGCCGGAATCCGCTGATATACCTCTTATGCCTAAGTTTGGTATGCGGATGAAAATAAATCCTGATATGAACAAAATATACTGGTACGGGCGCGGACCGTTCGAAAATTATCCCGACCGGAAAACAGGGTATTTTATCGGGTTGTATGAGCGAAAATTAGATGAGTTTATGACTGATTACATTGCCCCTCAGGATAATTCCAACCGCTGCGATGCCCGCTGGTTTGCATTTTCTAAAAACGGTACAGAGATTAAAATTACGGGAGAGCAGCCGCTGTGTTTCCGCGCGTGGAATTATACCGAAGATGATTTGGAGAAAGCAAACCATCCTTATGAACTGCCGGAACGCGATTTTATAAACGTAAATATCGATATGAATATTCACGGGGTTGGCGGCAACGATTCCTGGGGCGCTTGGACTTTAGATAAATACACAATCGACGGCAATAAACCGTACCGCTTCAGTTTTATCTTGGAGTATGGGAAAAATTAGTGAACTGATTATTTTACGTGATAATTATCTGGAAAACAATCAACGGTTATCGATAAGAATAATTGGGATTATGAGTTTATTTTTCCCCTTTTAATCTATTCTTTAAGTCCATTTTTTCGTGCAGTATTCTTATAATTTCTATTTGGCTGTCTGCTGTCTTTTGATAGAAAATAATATGCCGTCCCGACTTTACTCCCATCAAAAAATCTCTTATGCCGGAGTAATTTCTTCCTGAATCAGGATTTCCGGCTGTTTCTTTGCAAGTTTCTATAAGCATTTCATAGTAAATGTCTGCTTGTTCTTCCGACCATTTACTTACAGTATAATTCCAAATATTGGTTAAATCTTCAACAGCTTTATTCGTGAATTTGTAACCAGGCATTTATCTTTTTTGAGCTTTTAGTTTTTGCAAATGTGTTTGTGGATTAAAGTCAGCAGCAATTCCGCTTTCGATTCCTTCTTTAATAGCTTCTTTAAGCATAATAATTCTGTTTTCTTCTTCTTCCAGCAGTCTTAATCCTGCCCTTACAACTTCACTTGCGTTTTTATACCTGCCGGCGTGAATTCTGCTTTGAATAAAACTGTCGAAATAGTCTCCTAACGATATTGAAGTGTTTCTATTCATAATCTTATACTTTTTTCTTCAAAGATACCAATTTTTGGTATTTTCGTCAAGGCTGTTTTTCTCATATTTCCACGGAAAAATTCTAAACATATAGTTCGGGAGAGCAGCCGCTGTGTTTCCGCGCGTGGAATTATACCGAGGACGATTTGGAGAAAGCAAACCATCCTTATGAACTGCCGGAACGCGATTTTATAAACTTGAATATCGATATGAATATTCACGGGGTTGGCGGCAACGATTCCTGGGGTGCGTGGACTTTAGATAAATACACAATCAACGGCAATAAACCGTATCGCTTCAGTTTTATTTTGGAGTATGGGGAAGATTAACTTTGTCGTTATGACTAGTAAGGGATTCCGGGCGAATCCCTGTCAAGTTACGCAAAAGTTGAAGCGTGCTACCACTATTGTATAAACTACTATCTTGACAATTTTTTATACCTCGTGTTATAGCGCGTTTTTTATTTTTGTCTTTTCAGTCTCCGGGATGTTTTCCCAATCTGTCTTTTCGTTTAATTTTAAGTCAATATTCAAACTACTTCTCACAATATCTTTAATATGAAAGTACCAATCAGAAATAGTCCATTCTTTTAATTCTGTCGATTTAAACCCTTTTTGTTTTTCGTCCCAATAAACACCAGCAGCCTCTCTGTAAACATATTGATACATCGGTTCACCGTTGCTCTCTAATAGTAAAATAAATTCATTCCTATTATTTAGAACTATTTTATTAATGGTTTCAGTCTTCATTTTTCTATTCTAATTTCAAGCACTTCTTTTGTTGTTGGTCCGAGCATACCTAATGGTCGTTTAAATTTCTGTATCACAAAGTCAATTTCAACCAATTTCCCAACTTGATAAAGCTTGTCGTCTCCTTCGCGAGTCCAAATTGATTGTCCTTCACTACTTTTTATTTCGAATTCTGGCCAGTCATTGTGTCCAGACATATATACTTTAGTTATGATTCCAGTCAAGGTTTCTTTGGGAATTGTTTTGTCAGCAATTGCTTCGAACCATTCACTTGTCCCAACTAAAAGTCCGTTTTCCACTTTAAGTCCATAATTACTTCTTGAGTCAACTGAAACCTCTTGAAGTCGTTTTATAGCTTCTTTGTCGTCTATGAACCTGTATGCTGTTTGAAATTCTGTCATTTTAAAATGCGCTATAACGTTCAGCGGTATGCGCAGTTGCCGATTTCAGAGCGCTCACTTGTCGTGTTACCCGAAAGATAACCAAATGAACCAACTTTAGCAACCCCTCTGCCCGGCAATTGCGTATGACCGCTTGTTAGGTGCCGTGTTTTATTATTACTTAATTTTTTCAATTAATTCTTTTGCCAATAGTCTATGTTCCGCATTTTTCGAGTTTTTGAAAATATCTGTATATACATTAATCAACTCTTCTTCAGGCTCATCATATTTTATAATATAATTCGCTAAATCAATCTTTTCTTTGCCTTGTCTTTGTTTAAATATTTCAAGAAATCCAATCGGATTATTCTTAATTGCCTTAATAACAAACTCAGGCATTGCCTCAGCCAATTCAACATTTATACTTATGTTTTTATCTAATTCAATCAATGCTGAAATATAACATGTATCCTTATTACTCTCATTTGCCATAATCTGAAAAGACTTCCAAACCAGATTATAATTATCGTCATTTGTAAGCAATTGAGAAAAAAGGGATTCTCCTGAGAAATAGTCATAGTCCGAATATAATGTCACTATTGTATCAACCTGTGATTGATTTATACTATTTGTCTTGGTTATCTTAATTAATAATGGCTTTAATTTGTTATTAACTTTATTATATCTTTCAACTGATTCTTTGGAAGTTAACTTTTTAAGACGTTCAATTTGTTGATTTAGTTTTTCCGTATCCTTTGCTGGAAACCATTCATAGTAAAATCTGTATAGTGATGCACTATCATTAGGAAATGTCTTTACAGCTTTCTGAAAAACATCTGAAAGTGTTGTTATCGTGTCATTTAAAGAGTTATCGACATAGGAATCTATTGCCTTTCCTGAATTATTATCCAATGCCTGATTAGCATTTACTATGTCTGATTTACTATTGCATGAATGAATCAGAAAAGTAATCAATATTATAGTTAATTGTCTCATTATGAGGTCTTTTAACATGGCACCTAACTTAGATTTATAGCAATTAATTGCGTTAATTCCATTTAAAGAGAATACTTTGTTGCTATAATTCCTAAAAAACATTGGTTAAACCGTAATTAAATTATTTTTCACAATCATAACTTAAATAATAAAACCATAAATTGTAAATATTCTTTTTCTGTTTCTATTGCCTTTTCTAATTTTTCTTTGGTAAATTTTATTCTATATAAAATTTATCCTCTAACCATTTTACAGGATTGTTAATTATGTATTCCGAAATGATTCGATATGATTGTTCATTACGGATAATGTGTTCGTGGTAATTGCGTTGCCACAATTTGCTATCAAAGGGTCGCCAACCAAATGTTTTAACCCCGCGGATATATTCAACGGTTGTTATTGATTTAAATGCGTCCATCATATCGCCGATGGTTTTGTTTTTTACGGTATCGGTAGGGGCAATCCCTTGTGGTTGCCCTTTTTGTAAATCACCATTATTATACCTGCCCGAAACGTTTTGCGCATCGTCATCATTAGGGGCGACCACAAGGGTCGCCCCTACGATTTCCAATATGGCGTGGAAATGGTTCGGCATAACCACATAATCGTGCAATTTAATACCGGGAAAACGTGTTTTCAAATTCAACCATTCTGTTTCAATTAATTTACCCGCATCATTCAATATTATTTCCCCGTTTTTCACGTGACCGAACCGGCAAATTCTATCCTGACAACAAATGGTTATAAAATACAAACCCGCCTGTGAATAATCGTATCCTTTTAACCGGATTGAACGGCGATGATGAATGCTGGGATTATATTTGTTCATAAATTTCTAATTTTCTACTGTCGCCAATTTTGAAAATAAGAAAACCATAAATTGTAAATATTTTTTCACTGCCACTTTTCAAAATTTCTGCTAAGGTTTAAAACATTCTTTATTCTATGAAGGATGTAACAGCGATATCAACATTCAGATTTTTTTTATTCTTCTTATACTTTTACAATTCAATTAATAAACGTTCGTTAGCTGTTTATAATCAGTATGAGCAAAATACAACTCAATTGGTTGAACGTAAAAGAGCCGAATATTGGAATGCTTTTTACAAGGCAGCTTAATTTATGTTAACTTTCCCAATTATATTTTTTTATCAAATGTATCTTTTCCCTTGATGCATTACAAAATACGCAATTCTATTTCTGATATTCCAATATTTCTAACATCAAATTCTCATATTACAGTTAAACCCCGCTTAATTACTTGTTGCTTCGTTATATTTTGAAATATGCGCCGGATCAATTTTACGCAGCAGCTCGAATATTTCAGGGTCATTTTCTTTCCGGAAGATTTCAATCAGTTCCCCGTTTTTGGCATCAAAAAACACTTTAAGGAATACGCTGCGAGTATATTTCGGTTGGTTTTCCAAGATGTTATTCAGCATTTTTTTAATGTTTTTTATTCCTGTTTCGCGCTCGTCCGCAAGAAGGTCTAATCCGTTATAGTGGTAATTGAAAAAATCATCGCGAACCTGGCTGTATTTCTCGCCCATCATTTCGTCCAGCAGACCTCTTTTATTGTAACTGCTGCGGTCAAGCTCCCAGCCTTTTTTATATTCGCTGTTATTCCCTAAAATAGCCAGATTATAAGCTTTCTGATACATTTCGGAACCGGAAAATTCTTTATACGAATCGAGTTCGTAACCGATTATAAGATATGCATAAAAATCTAAAAAGCTAGTCAGCGGATCAAAATTCAAAGGATCGAACCTCATTGTTTGCCGCGGTTCGTATCTGAATTTCCAAGAATCATCCATTATGCTGAGCATTAAAGATTTTGAGGATGAATTATAAACATCGCGCTGGCTTGTAATAACAACGTGAGCGCTGTAATTTACTTCATCGCTCCCATTCACAAAAAATACATTGAAATTACATTTTATTTTCTCGCCTTCCCAAGCGGTTTCGGTAAAACTTGTTGTGTTCAAGTAAGTTTCAACCGTGTTTGAAAAATCGGCAACAAGATCTTTATACTTTAAAGTCAGCTGCTCTTTATTAATAGTTACAGTTGCTTCAAGTTCCTGAGCAAAATTGATAACCGAAGCAAACAAGAAGAAGAATAAAATATTTTTCATAATAATCCAAAAATAGAAATTAATGTTGATTTAATATATGCAAATCATTTATATTAAACAATAAGACAAAATAAGGTTGCAAATGAAATCACTTCTTGCATTTATTCTTATTTTCCAAATTAATATTTGTTATCCGCAAATTTTACCCGGCGCCCGCCAGACTGCTTTATCTAATGCGGATATTGCTAACGGGAGCAATCTTTTTAATATTGAAGTAAATCCTGCAGGACTTAACGGTATAAGCGGCACCGAACTTGGCGTATTTTATTCTCCTTCTCCTTTCGGAATGAAAGAGCTTTCCACCGGATATGCAGTTTTTTCGTATGGTTTCGAAAACCTGCGTTTATCCCTTGGTTATTCGAATTACGGATTCGAGCTGTATAAAGAGAATACATTATATTTTTCGGCAGGCAAAAATCTTTTTAATAATTTTTCTGCGGGAATTTCTCTTTCGCTTACTAATATTTCAATTAAAAATTACGGAAATACAAATGTTTTCCGGATTAATTGCGGAACGATTTACTCTGTCCGAAACGATTTTAATATTGCCTTCTCAATTCAAAATCTAACAAACAGCAAAGTAAAAAACGACAGCCAGCCTTTGCCTGTAATTTATAATTTCGGTCTGGCTTATTCTCCCGTTAAAGACATTTCGCTAAACTTAGCCGCCGAAAAGGAAGTCCGGTTTAATACATCTTTACATTTTGGAATAGAATTTATTCCCATAGAATTTATTGCATTAAGAACCGGAATTGCTAACGAGCCAGATACTTTTTCGGGCGGTGCGGGAATATTTTATTCGCGATTTAATTTTTCGTACGCTTTTAAAAACCATAATGAGCTTGGAATTACACACCAAATTGAACTGATTTATAAAATAACTGAACAATGAAATTTTCCTTTATTTTATTTTTTATATTATTCTGTAAAGTTTTAGCTCAAACCGATTCGGTTTTTTCAGATGATATTCTTGAAATCTACACCGGAAGCCGCTCTTCTGAAGATGAATATTCGGACGAAATAATAAATCTTTACTCAAATCCAGTAAACATTAATACAGCTACTGCCAGCGAACTTAAACAGATACCTTTTTTAAGCGAAAATGATATTAAATGCATAATTTTATACCGCGATTCGTTAGGCGGATTTTCTGATTCGGAAGATTTTAAGAACATACCGGGCGTTCATTCGGATTTAACGGCAATTATTCCTTTTATATATATTTCCACACCCGAAAAACCTGTTGCCACTGAAAGAAAAGTTCAAATAAACCTGAAAAACAATTTAATTTATGATAACTACCGAAATGAAGATTACCCTTACGATAATTCGTATAAAGTAAATCACAAATTAAAAATAAATTACGGCGAAAACATTTTTATTTCAGCCCAAACAGAAAAAGATGCAGGCGAAACTGATTATGCCGATTTTTCTTCCTTTTCGCTTCGCGCAAACCATTTGCCATTAAACGGCAATGTTATTATCGGGGATTATTCAGTGAAATTCGGGCAGGGATTGGCTTTATGGTCGTCTTACAGTCCTGTTAAAAGCACGGAAGCAGTCTCGGGAATTATTAAAAAAGGGTCGAATATTTCGCCGCACACAGGGAGTAACGAAAATAAATTTTTCCGCGGAATTGCCTCAAATTTCGATTACGGGTTTATGGCTTTTTCACTCTTTTATTCCGACCGCAAAACTGATGCAACTCTTGACGACAGCGGAAATATTACATCACTTAAAACTGACGGATACCACCGGACAGTAAACGAAGCAAATAAAAAAAATAATCTTGCTGAAACTTTTTACGGATTTTCGGCTGATATTTTGCCGCTTGAAAATTTGCAAATAGGTTTTTTGTTCGGGAAAACCGGTTTAAGCAGGAATTTTTCGGAAGAATCTAAATATAGAGACATACCATCATCGCTGCCTTTTTATTCTGTGTCGTATTCCTGTTACTACAAAAATTACTCAATTTCGGGCGAAACAGCTTTTAATTCCGGAAATAAAGCTTCCATAAATAATTTATATGTAAATGTTACAAAAAACATAAAATTTGTTACCTCATTCAGATACTACGATCAGGATTATTTCAGCTATTACTGGAGTCCTTTCGGCGAACTTTACAGCAGTTTAACCAGCGAAACCGGAGTTTATTCGGGAATTAAAATTAATACCGGTTACGGAATAATAAATTTGTATTATGATTTTTATAAAATAAAGAATAAGTATAATCAGCCTTTCCCGGTAAAAGGAAACGAATTTTTACTGGGATACAGTGTTTCTCCATTCAAGAATTTTGCAGTAAAAGTATCCTTTAAAAACAAAAATAAAGAGCTCAATGGATTAGGCGATGAGTTTTTCGCCAGTTCGAAAAAATACCGGTTCGAAATTCAGTATTCGCCTTCCAAAATGCTCAATTTAAAATCCCGTTACGAAATAAAAACAATTAATAGTCCAGACGAAAAGGGCGAACTTTTTTTTCAGGATTTAAGGTACGATTTTACGAAAACTTTCCGGCTTAACTGCAGGTTTATTATTTTCGGTACCGGCTCATATAACACAGCTCTTTACGAAGTGGAAAACGACTTGCCCGGCTTATTTTACAGTCCCCCGCTTTACGGTGAAGGATTAAGGTGGTATATTAATCTCAGTTATAAATACGGTCTGTTCCGGATTTCTGCAAAGTATTCGCAGACCAACTTAAACGGAACTTTTGATTCCGACGAAAATTTGAAACTGCTGAACAAAACACGTGACCGTCTGAATCTGCAGATTGAACTCACTCCTGAATTTTAGAATGTGGATTTCTCGATTCAGCCTAAAAACAAACTCTTCGAAGAAAATTCGGGGTCGCAGGTTAAATTAACACCCAGTTTTCTTAACCCGGCTTCGTCACCCGGCGTAGGAATATGAGTAATATGAACTTCGCATCCAGCAAGCTCTTTCAGCTTTTCAACAGCCATTTGCGCAGCAGGGTTTGAAATACCGCTTATGCTTAAAGCAATCATTGTTTCTTCCAAATCCAGACTTGCCATTCTTCTGTTAAAAATATTTTTCTTTAAATAAGTTATTGAATCTGTAATATTCGGAGGCAATAAATGAAGACTATCGGGTAAACCGGCTAAATATTTTGTAGCATTAAGTACAAGACTTGAAGCAGCGTGCATAAGAGTTGAATTAACGCCGGTTATAATAGTGCCGTCTTTTAATTCAATAGCAGCACCGCAGTAAATACCTTCATTTCCCTTCCCTTTAGCCTTAGCGGATTCTGCTGCTTTTCTTGCAGGTTCAACAACAATTCTGTCTTCAACTGAAGCACCTATATTTTTCATAATTAATTCGGCACTGTCGCGTGTGCTTTTTTCCGCAAGTCCCAAAACATATTCGCAAGCACTTCTAAAATATCTTCTTATAATTTCCTGATGAGCTGCTTCCTGCACAACAGCGTCATCTACAATTCCGTAGCCTGCTCTGTTAACGCCCATATCTGTCGGCGATTTATAAAAACATTCTTTCCCCGTAATCTTTTCCAATATTCTTTTCAATAATGAAAAAGCTTCTATATCTCTGTTATAGTTTACTGCTTTAACGCCGTACGCTTCAAGATGAAAATGATCCAAAAGATTTACGTCTCTTAAATCTACTGTTGCGGCTTCATAAGCAACATTAACTTTATGCGTAAGCGGCAGATTCCATATCGGGAAAGTTTCAAATTTTGCATATCCGGCATTATTTCCGTTTTTATATTCGTGATATAATTGTGAAAGGCAGGTTGCCAATTTACCGCTTCCGGGTCCTGGACCTGTTACAACAACAATAGGTTTTTCTGTCTTAATAAAATCATTTTCACCGTATCCGTTGTCGCTCACAATAAGATCAACATCCATAGGATAGCCTTTCGTAGGCTTATGTGTATAAACTTTTATTCCTCTCATTTCTAGAATATTCTTGAAAGTCTTTGCAGCTGGCTGATTATCGTAACGAGTTATCACAACAGCCGAAATATTAATTCCCCAATGAGAAAAATCATCGATAGTTTTCAGCGAATCCGATTCGTATGTAATGCCAAAATCGGCGCGTATTTTTTTTCTTTCTATATCTCCGGCATAGATACATAAAATAACGTCTATTCTATCTTTTAGTTTTTGTAAAAGCCTCATTTTTACATTAGGATCGAAACCCGGTAGAACTCTAGATGCATGATAATCGAATAAAAGCTTTCCTCCAAATTCGAGATAAAGCTTATCGTTAAATTTGTTTACTCTTTCAAGAATTGCAGAAGATTGTTCCATAAGATATTTTTCATTATCGAAACCGATTTTGTAAGGCATTTATACTCCGAAGGTAAGAATATTTAAATATATTTTAATCGGGTTTAAAAATAACCAAAAAGATTATTATTTGGGAAATGTTTTTTAGAAATATTTGTTTATTCAGAAATCGTTTGTAAACCCGATATACCTTTTTGAATCGTTTAAACTTTTTAGAATGTATACCCAATACATTTTTTCAAACTTATTTTTCGAGGCGGCGGTCGGATTCGCCTGCCTAAGGCGGGTTGCAG
>JAAYAN010000255.1 GCA_012719345.1 Ignavibacteria bacterium
GGATATTCCCGGAGATTGTCGACCGTGCCGAGCAAAAGGAAAACATTCTGATCATCACTACGAATTTATCACCGGATGAGATTGAACGAAAATACGGAATCCGAACCAGAGACCGGCTTCGGGCAATTTGTACGCCGGTATTATTCAAAGGGGAATCATTGAGAAAATAAATTTGAACGATATGAGCGAGAACAAAATCAACACAGGCGCCATCTTCAAAAACGAGAAGAAGTCGGCACAGAGTCACCCGGATTACAGGGGAGTAGTTAATGCAAACGGGAAAGAAATGGAAATCGCATTATGGTTAAGGGAAAGTAAAAGCGGCGTGAAATATTTCTCCGTCATGATGACCGAGCCTTTCGTGAAGGACAACGCCCCCGCAGACGATCATGCACCGGAACCGTTGACCCCGCAGGAAGACGATTTACCATTCTGAACTTAATCGAATGAGAATTTTCACGATTGCCTCGCCTTCCCACAGGGGACTTTTGAAGGATTATTTCATCCCTTCGGTTAAAAAGGTAGGGGAATACGAATTGACGGTAATGGAGATTCCGCAATACGGTGATTCGTCTTTCGGGTCGCAGGGTTTTAACCGGGCGTGTTTGGACAAATTGTATTTGTTGGAGAGGTTGGCCAAACTCCCCGATGAATATGTTTTGTATGCCGATTGCGACATCGTTTTTCTTCAGTTGACCGAAGTTGATTTGAGGTTCAGAATCGGTGACAAAGACGCGTTATTCCAATCCGATGCGGGGATGTTATGCGCCGGGTTCATATTCATGCGCCCCTGTAAAAGGCTCGCCGATTTTTTCAGACATTGCACTCTGGATTACCGTCACGGTATGGAGAATGACCAGGATGTGATTAATCGTAACCGCAGGATGATGAATTTCGGGTTGCTCCCGGCGGAATATTACAACATCGCCTTTGCCAACCACGGCAAGGTTCACAATACCGGAGACATAGCGGTCATCCCGGCGGGGATAAGGATGTTCCACGCGAATTGGACCGTGGGGATTGACAACAAGATCGAATTATTGAAATTAGCGTTAAGAAACAATGATACTGATAATTAATTGGTACATCGACCCTGATCCGAAACGACAGGAGGAATTGGAGGAATGCCTTTTGCGCAATATCGACAATCCATGTTTTGACCGGATAATCGCGTTATCGGAAGAAGGAACGGAAATCATCGCACATGATCGGGTTGTGCCGGTCGTATTTGAGGGGCGACCATCATATACCGATTTTTTCAGAATCGGGAATCAGTATGACGGGGTTAAGGTACTTGCCAATTCGGACATTTTTTTTGATGATACGATCGGGTTGGCCAACCGGATAAAGGAAGGGCAGTTTTTCGTATTGTGCCGTTACGAGGTCGATCGCGCGGGGAATGTCAAATTTTCCGATAATATCGGGATGCACGATGTCTGGATATGGCGCGGGGTCAACAACATTCAGACGAGCATGGGTCTGGGGCGTTGGGGGTGTGACCACCACATCGCCGGGTTGATGGTCCGTGATGGATGGGCGGTATTCTCCCCTTCAAAATCAATACGGTCTTTTCACCTCCACAATTCCGGGGTAAGAAGATATGTCCAGGAGCCCATCCTTCGGCCGGTTGCCCATGTCACCCCGGACACGATCGAATCGGTTGATCGTGTGAAGAATGGGGTATGTTATTACCTGTCATCGTAAATAACGCCACCAAATTGATTTTAACGCGTTCTGATGTTGAGTTGATAGTTTATACCTCTTTGAGGAGATAATGCGAAAAAACCATATCACAACGCGCCAAAACGGGTGAATTTGATTTAACTTTGATAAAACATATTTGATCATGGATTTATTCCCGGAATTTGTAAGACGAGAGACCGGAGCCACGGTGACCCCGGAACATCGGTTTCACCCCGCGAGGAAGTGGCGTATTGATTACGCCATCATTGACCACA
>JAAYAN010000173.1 GCA_012719345.1 Ignavibacteria bacterium
AATCAAGGTTACGGTTATATTTCTGATGATATCCCCGAATTAAGTATGTCTGTTTTAGAAGAATACCGAAATATTGGAATCGGTTCGGAATTGCTTACTTCCTTATTTAATGAATTGAGAAACAGAAGAATAGCGAAAGTTTCCTTAAGCGTCGATAAAAGAAACAAAGCATTCAATTTTTATAAAAGAAACGGGTTTATTATATCCGAAGAGCTAGATTATTCGGTTAAAATGATAAAGGAACTATGAATTTTTTCGCTGAAAAGACCGAGTATTCTGCAATCAGATTAATGAGGGAAAAATACCTTCAATCAATTCCGTATTCGCAGGAATTGTTTTTAGAATTCAAAATAAGATTCGGGCAATATTTTCTTATCACGGAAATTAATAATTCTGTTGCCGGTTATATAGTAACCGATTCTGAAAATGTCCTTCTGGAGTTTTATGTAGAGAATAAATATTTATTTTTTTGTGAAGAAGTATTCGATAACATTTTTTCTCAGCTAAAAATAAAAAGTGTCTATTGCAAATCTTTCGACTCAATTCTGCTCAAATGCTGTTTTGCAAAATTAAACCACTATCAGCTTTCAGGACATCTATTTCGGGATTATTCAGGCGAACCCTGTTCGGTAACCGACTTAAATATGAAACCGGCCAATTCTTCCGATAAATCTCTGCTTCTTTCAATAAATGATAATTTTTTTGAAAACAGCGAAGATCTTGACTATTGGCTTACAGAAAATTCGCTGTATATTTTTACAAATCCACAGGGAATTATCGGCTGCGGATTACTTCATAAAATAAATCAATTTTATGATTACTACGATTTAGGAATGCTGGTAAATCCGATTTTTCAGAAACAAGGATACGGTACAAAAATAGTTAAATCTCTTGTTAATTATTGCCAAACAAATAATTGGAAACCTGTATGCGGCTGTGCTGCCGAAAATATTGCTTCGCGCAAAACTTTGGAAAAAGCAGGTTTTATTTCAAAACACTCAATGATTGAATTCAAGACATAAAAAGTTTAAATTTTACAGTATAAAAAAATGGGATGACCTATGAAATACATATCTATTTTATTTCTATATCTTTTATTGATTATTAAACTTGGAGCCCAGCAAATAAATACTAATATAAGAGTAAATCAGATTGGCTATTTTACAAACAGTGTAAAAACTGCAATTTGCGTTACCGATAAACCGGGTATTTTTCATATCAAAGCAAAAGATTCTTCAACAATTCTTTATTCAGGGAAATACAGTGACCCCGAAGAATGGATTTATTCAAAAGAAAATGCAGCCGTTATTGATTTTTCGGATTTTAAAAGTGAAGGCGAATTTGTAATTGAAATTCCAGGCTTTGGTGTATCTAATCCTTTTTGTATCGGAAAAAACATTTTTTCAGACGTATTTAAAGCCTCTTTGAAATCGTATTATTTTCAACGAATGTCTACCCCGATTGAAGAAAAATATGCAGGTAAATGGCATCGTGCCGAAGGTCATCCTGATACAGTTGTTTATGTGCACAAATCCGCAGCTTCGGTTAAAAAACCTGAGGGGACTGTCATTTCGGCTCCCAAAGGATGGTATGATGCAGGTGATTATAATAAATATATTGTAAATTCGGGAATTTCGTGCTACACACTTCTTGCAGCTTACGAACATTATCCTGAAATATTTAATACACTCGAAATTAATATTCCAGAATCAGGAAACGGCATCCCTGATATTTTAAATGAATTGAAATATAATATCGACTGGATGCTTGAAATGCAAGACCCTGATGACGGCGGAGTTTATCATAAACTTACAAACGCCTCATTTGATGGTGTAATTATGCCAGATGAAGCTGTTCAACCGCGATACGTTGTTCAAAAAACCACAGCAGCTGCTCTCAATTTTGCAGCCGTAGCTGCTCAGGCATCGCGAATATATAAGAAGTTTCTTCCCAGCTTTTCCGAAAAATGTTTGCAGGCTGCAAAGTCAGCCTACAATTGGGCAATCCGCAACCCTCAAATTTTATATAATCAAAAAAGAATGAATGATTTATATGACCCCGATATCAATACCGGCGGATATGAAGATGAAAATGTAGAAGACGAATTTATATGGGCAGAAGCAGAACTCTATATTTCAAGTGAAGATGAAATTTATCTTCAAAAAAGAAATTGGAAGAAGATTAAAGAAGCCGATACACCATCATGGAACAATGTTTACTTTTTAACTGCCTATTCCCTGCTGAAACACAATGCTCAGTTTTCTAACCCTTCTGATACGGAAATATTAAAAACAGCATTGCTTAGTAAAGCTGATAAACTTAGAAATGAATATTTAAATTCTCCCTACAAAGTTACTATGGGTGAAACTGCCGGCGATTTCACTTGGGGTTCAAACGGTGTTGCAGCTAACCAGGGGATGTTATTACTGATAGCTTATTCGATTACTAAAGATTCAGGCTATTTAACAGCAGCTGCCGGTTCTTTGGATTATATTTGTGGAAAAAATGCAACAGGTTATTGTTTTATTACTGGATTCGGGACTAAATCCCCAATGCATATTCATCACCGCCAAAGTGAAGCCGACAGCATTGCTGAACCGTTGCCTGGTTTTCTGGCAGGCGGACCGCAAAATTTAATCCCTGATCAAACTGAATCTTATGTTGGAAAAGAACCGGCTACAAAATACCTTGATGTCTTTCCTGCTTATTCTACAAATGAAATTGCAATTAATTGGAATGCCCCTTTAGTTTTTTTGTTTGCCGGTTTGCAACGCCTTCGATGATGGTTTAAAACTTAACTCTTTTAAAGCATTCTTCTAACGTTACTAAATATGCACTTGAAAATTGAAAGAATTTTCCGGGAATCCGGTTTTTCGGATTAACAATTTGTTACGTGTTTATGCAATCGGCAGGAATGGTTAATGCTCATTTAATCTCTTGTTTCAGGTATAAACAAATTAGTTTCAAAAATATTACTTCAAGTGATTTTTTAGATTGTAAATAAATCCTAAAAACAATCCTTTAAAACTATTCCTAAAAATCATTGTGTTATATGTTGGAATAAATTCGTCAGTCCACAATTTATGAGTTTCAAAACCTGTCATAAAATTTATACAAGTAATTTCGGGATGGCTGTGAATAAGTTTTATTTCATATTCTTGCAGTAATTGGCCTGGGGATAGATGCGAATAGTTTTCGTTGTAAGCTATTTTTAAGGAATAAAACGTACTTTTGTAAATAAATCCCAAATCACCCACAATATCAACATCATCTAAACGACCGATAATGATAACAAAGTATGCTTCCGAATTTATATTTTTAATAAAATCTTTGTATAGATTAACCAAGGTGATTTGTGATTTTATAGAGGTGTTCTCTCCAGCAGAACCTTTCCATCCGGAGTTCTCAAGTTCAAGGAATCTTTTAAATAACTCATTTTCACCATCAAATAATCGTTCCGTTTCAAAATAAAGTGAGCTGCCTTCTTCAATTTTTCGTTTATATTTTTTAAGCTTTTTCCTCATATTTCGCGAAAACATCGAATCAGCATCAACACCTTTATCGATAAAAAGATAATCAATTCTGCCGTAACGCTTTATAAATTTAAACTTGCAATTTGCCGCTAAAAATAAATTGTAGAAATTGCTGCATTCATAAATGTTTAATCCAATTAAAATATCCCAACTCTTCGGAAATTTTTTCTTTATCAGATCTAAAATACTGTTAATATCTTCAGTGCTGAATGTTTGGTCAGCCGTTATAAAATCTCTATAATAGAAATGACCATGAATTGGCAATTCTAAAACTGGTGTTTTTATTATAAAATATTTCTTGAAAGTATATTTTAATGGTAAAATACATAAAGGATTATCTTCTTTTAAAACAAGAATAAAATAAATATCTGAGTCAAAATTATCTATTGTATTAAAAAAAGATAAATACCAACCTGGTAAATGTGCAATGTTTGTTTCCGAATTTCGGGAATTAAAACTTTCCCAAATAGTGTAAATCTTCAACAGCCCTAATTTACCTTTGAATATTTCAATACTATAAGGGCTACTATAACTTTTTTTCATCTGCCCAGAAATAATGTTTTTAATTATTCATATAAACAATATAATGTTTACCTTCTAATAAAAAAAAGACTCAATAAAAAAACTTAATTTTAATCCATTTGAACAAGTGATGAGGCAGAAGCATCAAATACAATTTCTTTTACTTTTACTTTTATTACACCGCGTTCTACCATTCCCAATGCAATTGCTGCTCCTTTTGAAAGATCTATATGTCTTCCTTGAATATATGGTCCGCGGTCGTTTATTCTTACTAGAACAGATTTATTGTTTCGTGAATTTGTAATTTCAAGTATTGTTCCAAAAGGAAGATCCTTGTGTGCAGCAGTTAATGCATACTGATCATAAATTTCGCCGCTGGCGGTAAGCTTTCCATGAAACCCTGGACCATACCACGAAGCACGCATAATTCCTTTACTTTTTAATTCAACTTTTTCTGCTTCAAAAGTTTCAGAAATGTCGGCAATATTTTCCGGAAAAAATAAATCCGTGCTGCTAAATATTACTTCGGAGTTTTGGATTGCCAATATTACAATTGTAGAAAACAGAAAAATTGACACTGTTATTTTTATAAACTTTTTCAAAATTGACCTTTTGTTTGTTAAAAAATGATATTTACTGAAATCAGAAATATTTTAATATTTATGACTGTAAAAACCGGAAACAGAATTATTATGTAAATAAACTCTGCCTGATTGATGAATGATTTGCCTTTGAATAATAATTAATTCTGCTTTGATGCAGTTATGTGAAAGCAAATAGTTTATTTGAAGGATGGTTGTCTCTGAATGCATATAAATATCTTTTATAGCTTTTTTTAATCCAAAGAAAAATATCATTAAAGAATTATATAAATTCAGGGCTATATGTTTTTTAATAATTTTCAATAAATTTAATATATTATTTGTTAAAATTACAACAGTAATTTGATTCTTTTTATAAACAATTGCAGTGATAATTATCACTGTTATTTTATTAAAATATTTCTAAAAAAAACTGTGTTAATATACAGTTTTTAGACTTAAAGAACAAGTTAGTATTTTAGGTATATTCATTATAAATACTTACTATATAAGGCTTATTACTTATTATTATTTACTTTTTTAGTTTTTCACTTTCTTGCAAATAAGATTATTGTTATTATTCACAATATTAAGAAAAATATTAATTATTTATGATTACTGTATTTCAGACTTATACCGGCATAGATAAATATAAGTGTAATTTTAAAACTTGTGGTAAATATACGTTTGTTAAAAAATATATACCTATAACAAATGAAAAGAAATATTTAACAAAAACCGATTTCATTGTTTCAGGAAATCCTTTTTCTGGTTCTTCGATGCAAGACATTTTAAATAAATGTGAAACTAAATACATTTTACTTATTCCCGGTACCGAAAGTATAATATTGTCACAAGAAAGTGTTTCCCGATTTTTGCACATTGCTGAATACTCAAGCTCGGGCATCATATATTCTGATTATTTAGTGAATGACAAAGAAGGAAATATTTCTACTAATTCTCTGATTGATTATCAAGCAGGCAGCCTTCGCGAGGATTTCGACTTCGGGAAAATGATAATGATTAACTCGGAAGCTGCCAAATCGGTAATTAATAAAAATAATTATTTGTACGCTGGCTGGTACGATTTACGTCTTCGAATATCCGAAAATTTTAGAATCCTCAGAATTCCTGAATTTTTATATACTGTTAATAATATTTACGAAAATGACTTCAACGAGCAGCATTTCGCATATGTTAATCCTAAAAACAGAGAAGCACAAATTGAATATGAGAAATGTATTACCTCTTTTTTAAAAAGACAAAAAGCCTTGGTAAAAAAAAATAAAACATCAATTGATCTTGGTAATAATGATTTTCCGGTGGAAGCCTCGGTGATTATTCCTGTGAAAAACCGTGTTAAAACAATTCAAGATGCAATTGATTCGGTTCTTAAGCAAAAAACTGACTTCAATTTTAATCTGATTATTGTTGATAACCACAGCAGTGACGGAACTTCGGAAAAGATTTCGCAAATTGCTGAAAATAATAAGCAAATAGTGCATATTATTCCTGAAGAAAAATATTTAAATATAGGCGGCTGCTGGAATAAAGCAATTTATTCGGAATTTTGCGGAAAATTTGCAATTCAGCTCGATAGCGATGATTTATACATCGACGAAAATACTCTTCAGAAAATTGTTGCCAAATTTTATGAACTTAATTGTGCAATGGTAATAGGCAGCTATAAGTTAACTGATTTCGAATTAAAAGAAATTCCCCCTGGAATAATTGACCATAAAGAGTGGACTGATGATAACGGAGCAAACAATGCTTTGCGAATTAGTGGATTAGGAGCGCCGCGTGCTTTTTATACCCCTGTTATTCGCGAAATCGGGTTCCCTGACGTGAGTTACGGTGAAGATTATTCTGTTGCTTTGCAAATATGCAGGGATTATAAAATCGGGAGGATATACGAGCCGATATATATTTGCCGAAGATGGGAAGGCAATACTGATGCTGGACTCGGTCAAGAAAAAATAAATAAAAACAATTATTACAAAGACTGGATACGGACGGTTGAATTTAATGTTAGGAAAAAAGAAAAAAACGATATTTGAAAACCGAATTTTTAATGAAGATTCTTTAAATAATTCCATAAGCATGCCGGAAAAAATAAAATCATTATTCCGAAATCAGCTTAAAACCTGGAGCATGCTGCAAAACGGCGTTGAAAATCTTTCCAAGATTAAGATAAAAAATTTTATTATCGATGAAAGTGAAATTATTATCCAGCTCAATCCTCAAAGGATAAAATCAACCACTGCCGAAATAAAAAAAAAAAATAATGATAAATCCGAATGTATTTTATGCTTAGAGAACCTCCCTTCAGATCAAAAGGGACTTGTCCTGGACAAGCAGTTTCTGGTGCTTTGTAATCCTTACCCGATCTTTGATTCGCATTTTACCATTGTAAATATCGCTCATATTCCTCAACAGATTTCAGATTATTTCCCTGAAATGTTAGACATTGCCAAATCGGTTAGTCCCTATTTTTCTATATTTTACAACGGACCTCTTTGCGGAGCTTCAGTCCCCGATCATCTTCATTTTCAATTATGTGCACAAAATTTTGTCCCTTTAGAAAAAGAACACAACAAAAGTCTTGAAAAAGAGCAAATTCTCCTCACCGATAAAAATCTCTCTTTAACTTCATCAAATATTTCGGGGAGAAAATTTTTCACTTTTTCATCATCATCTAAAAGTATTCTTTCGGATTCTTTTAATTATTTTTATGACGTCTTTGCCGGGATTAACCTTTCGGCAGAAGAACCGAAGATGAACATCTTTTGCTGGTATGAAAACAACAAATGGATTATAAAAATATTCCCACGACAAAATCACAGACCTTCCCAATATTATTATGAAGATGACAGGAAATTAGTTGTAAGTCCGGCTTCTGTTGATCTTTGCGGAATAATTGTAACACCTTCGGAAGAAACTTTTTTAAAAATTACGGCTGATGACATTAAAGATATTTTTAAGCAGGCAAGCCTTTCGAATGAATACTTTGAATACCTTTTACATAAAATGAAAAACCGGTTGAAATAATTACAACGCTTTGATGGTTATAACACTTATATCATCATCAAATTTATTATTTGTATAACTAGAAATTTTTTCCTTAACAATTTCTACCGGATCTTGCGTTTCTTTAATTGTTTCTAAAACTTTTTTTATTCCAGTTTCGCTGAATGAAACTCCTTCCGGATTCCGGCTGTCTGTAAGACCATCGGTAAACATAATTACAAATTCACCTTTTTTTAATTCAATTTCAATATCGGAATAACTGCTCTCCTCCGAAAAACCCAGTAAAAGTCCATTTGATTGAACACTTTTTACTTCCCCTTTGGATGACCTGTATAGAACAGGTAAATCCCCTGCCCCGGCATATTTTATTATTTTACTGTTTTCATCAACAACTATTAGCGATAGTGTTGTAAATACTTCCGATATTCTTTCGTCGTTATGAACTGCTTTATTAACCTCTTCCAGAATGCTGCTGGGCGAATTCCCCTTATTTGCCTGCACGGCAATTCTTATAGCGCTTCGGACGTATCCTGCGTAGGCTACAGCAAAATACCAGGCTCCCCAGCGCTTTCCCATAACATCACCAAGAACTACGGCATATCTTGTATCATCAATTCTTATATAGTCTAAAAAATCACCGCCAGGAATATTTTCGAAAGGATTATGCCAATGCTTAATAAAATATCCATTTACTTCGGGATATTCATCGGGCACAACCTTAGTAGCCATATTATCCACAGCTTTGTTAATTTCACCAACTACTTTTTCGCGTTCTTTCCCTAAGCTTTTTAATATTGCGCTTATTTTTGCTATTACAATTTTAGGACTTGCCGTTTTAATAATATAATCTTCAATTCCTAGGTCATATCCGCCCAATATGTCATCCTCTTCGCCTTTTGCTGTGAGAAAAACAAAAGGAATTGCTTTAAGATCATTATCGGTAAGAAGATTTTTCCTGAATTCAAATCCATCCATTTCAGGCATCATTATATCGCTTATTATAATATCGGGAACTATTTTCTTCGCCATTATTAGTCCTTCTTTACCGTTTATTGCATGATCGCAATTATAACCGGCTTTTACAAGATAAAGACTGAAAAGGCGCGCAATATTCTGCTCATCTTCTACAAGTAATACTTTAAATTTTTCAGAATTTTCGTTAGCCATAAGAATCAGTATTATTTATTATCAATTGTCGAAAGATTTTAGTTTCTCTTTAAATTTTTAAATCACAATCATTTTATTGTTATTTAGGGACTTCAATATTATACTTTTCAATAAGCCTGTAAAGTGTAGCCCTTCCTATCTGAAGCTGTTTTGCCGCTTCAACAATATTCGAGTCGGTAATTTTTAATGCGTGTTTAATTGCTTCCGATTTAAGAACTTCAAATGGAATTACAGGTGAATTTTCGCTAAACATATTTTCGGCAGAATCCGGATAAATCCTCGGCTCGTTTATTTTCATTTCTGCCGGAAGTTCGTTTTCAGTTATTTCATCGTCATCAGCTAATATTATACATCTCTCTATAGTATTTTCAAGTTCGCGGATATTCCCGGGCCAAGAAAAATTGTAGAATAGTTTTAATGACTTCTGATTAAGTCCTTTAATATTTCTGTTTAGCTTTTTATTGAATTTATCAAGAAAATATTCAATTAATGGTAATATATCGCCTCTTCTTTCACGCAGCGGAGGAATATATATCGGGAAAGAGTTTAGCCTGTAAAATAAATCTTCCCTGAATTTCTTTTCTTCAACTTCTTTTTTAAGGTCTCTGTTTGTTGCAGAAATTATTCTTACATCCGATTTAATAAGTTCATTTCCACCAACTCTTTCAAATTCTTTGTGTTGAATAACGCGCAATATTTTTGCCTGAACAGACATTTCAAGTTCGCCTATCTCGTCAAGAAATATTGTTCCGCCGTTGGCAAGTTCAAATTTTCCTTCCTTTGTTTTAATTGCGCTTGTGAATGACCCCTTTTCGTGTCCGAACAACTCGCTTTCAAGCAGCTCGCGCGGAATGGATGCGCAATTTACTACTACAAGAGGAGAATCTTTACGATTTCCGTTATAATGAATAGCTCTTGCAACCAATTCCTTACCGGTACCGCTTTCACCGTGAATCAGAACTGTTATATCATTATCCAAAACTTTGGAAACCATCCTGAACACATCCTGCATTTTCGAATCTTTCGAAATTATATTGTCGAAAGAATATTCCTTCTTATTTGTTTCTTTTAAAAGACTAATTTCCTTTATCAACTCGTAATTTTTCAATGCATTTTTTATTGCCGGCTCCAAACGGTTTGAATCTATCGGCTTGGGAAAATAATCGTAAGCGCCTAATCTAATTGACTCAAGCGCTACATCAACGCTTCCTTGCGCCGAAAGCATTATTACCGGCAAATCAGGTTTTTTCGATTTTACTTTTTTCAGAATTTCAATGCCGCTTTCATCTGGAAGCATAATATCAAGCAAAATTAAGGATGGATTATCGAAAAGAGAATTTAATGCATCGAGCCCGTTATCGAAAGTTTTAATGTTATATCCCCATTTTTCTTTCACCCAAAATGACAATAATTTAAGAATCGAAGGTTCGTCATCAACAATAAAAATTAAATTTTCCAAATCTTATTTTCCTATTTTTTTGGTAAACGGATAATAAATGATGATCCTTTGTTTACTTCGCTTTTTACTCTGATAATTCCCTTATGCATATCTATTATTTGTTTGGCAGTTACAAGTCCGAATCCCGATGAAGGATTTTGATAATTTGTTTGGATTTTGCTGAATTTTTGGAAAAGTTTTGGTATTTCAGATTCGGCTATTCCTATACCTGTATCAATAATTATAACTTCAAATTCATTCAAAAAATCTTTAACTATCACATTTACTCTGCCACCCTGATTATTAAACTTTACCGAATTTGATAATATTATACCGAATGCTTTTTTTATTTTTTCCTTGTCAGCCGAAATTATTATTTCAGCCTCGGGAATTTCAGTATTTACCCGGATAGCTTTCTTATCAGCCTGTGGTATATATTCTTTAATTAAATCCTTAATAAATAAAACCAAATCGAATTCTTCAGCCACTAATGCATCTTCAAGATTTTCAAGTTTTGAAAAATCTAAAATATCGTTAACAAGTTTGGCAAGTCTTTTTCCTTCATTCAAAATAATTGAACTGAATTCTTGTATCATTTCATGCGGAAGTGTGTTATCGCTGTTTATAGTTTCGGCAAAACCCACTATTGAAGCAAGCGGAGTCCGTAATTCGTGGGAAATATTCGATATAAACTCATTTTTTAATTTGTTAATTTCTTCAATAACATTTACTTGTTCGCGAGCCCTGTCTTTTTCAATTGATATAAGTCTGTTTGATTCTATTAACTTCGAATTCAGCCTGTTAATTTTTTCTTCCAGAATTTTAATTTTCGATAAATCTTTAGCAAATCCTAAAAAACCAGTAACTCTATTATTTGAATAAACAGGGTTCCCAAAAATTTGAAATAAAATTTTATTTGAATAACAATCAATCAGATTCGCTTCGAAAGGCAGATGTTTACGCGAGGAAAGAATATTTTGAAATGTAAGGGCTATTTCAGCTTTATCATCATCACTTACAAATTCCAAAAAATGCTTGCCAATCATTTCTTCCGCTTTATAACCCAGTAAATGGGATCCGTTTGTATTTACAGCTTGAAAATATCCGTTTTTATTTAAGAAAAAAGCGAGATTATCGTATGCTTCAACTAACTGGGAAAATTTTTCTGATAAATCATCTTCGTTACCTGAGTTGACTTTTTCCGGAAAGAAGAAATCGATTATTAAATCGTCCTCTTTAATAAAATACGAATTAACTTTAAAAATAGTCCCATCGTTCTTTTTTACAAACACCCTTTCGGATTTCTCTTCAGCAACTGCTTCCGAAACAAATTTTCCAACTGTATCAGATGATTCTGTATCAAAAACGTTTAAATAATGTTCATTTATGTTTTTATAAATTTCATAATCCGAATTTAAGAAACCGGCAGCTTCCGAATTTCCGTATATTAAGTGCCCTGAAGTATCTTTTATAATTACAGGAATGCCAATATAATCAGCAAATTTATTCTTCTCGGATTGTAATATATATTGTCCGTATAAATTTAATTCATCCCGATATTTTCCAACAACTTCACTAAGTATAACTTTATCAGGAATTTTGTCATTCTTAAATAATCCATAAACAAAATCTTTACTATCAACAAAGATAAAATTCCCGGTTTTCTGAAAAAGGAAATCCGTTAAAAAAGTTTCGCCCTTTTTATAACCGGAAGATCGGAAGAATGAATCGGGAAATCCTGCGAGACAAACTAACCCATTTGTAATTTTGTTGAAAAATATTATCCCGTCAGTTGAAGTTTCAACAAGTATTCGGCTCAAAATATTATAAAAATGGTTTTTCATAATCCGGTTTTCACACAAATAATACATTTAAATATAAATATTATTACCCTAAAAATATCTTATTATTATTATCATTTTATAAGATAATCGTAAGTTTTTTACCCGAACTATTTAAATTTTGTTTGTTATGTTTGGACAAAAGATTTTAAAGGATAATACGTGATAAATAAAAAACCCGAATTGCTTGCCCCGGCTGGAAATATGAAAATGATTTGGGCAGCAATAAATAATGGCGCCGATGCTGTTTACTTTGGACTTGAAAGTTTGAATATGAGAGCGAAGGCAAATAATTTTTCATTAAAGAATCTTGATGAAATAGTTAAAATATGCCACGATAATAATGTTGCTGCTCATTTAACAATAAATTCAATCATATATCAAAATGAAATAGCTATACTTGACGGATACCTGAAAAAGGCAAAAGAAGCCGAAATTGATATGATTATCTGCTGGGATATGGCAGTAATTTCAAAATGTATCGAGTACAAAATCCCATTTTGCATCAGCACACAGGCATCAGTTTCCAATTCTGCTGCTGCTCATTTTTTTAAAACTTTAGGAGCAAAAAGAATTGTATTGGCACGCGAATGCACACTCGAAAATATTATTGAAATAAAGCAAAATGTTGATATCGAAATCGAAACTTTTATTCATGGAGCAATGTGCCTAGCAATAAGCGGAAGATGCCTTTTAAGTCATTTTGCTTTCGGTAAAAGCGCAAATAGAGGCGAATGCATTCAGCCTTGCCGTCGTGAATATGAGATAATCGATAAAGACGATGACTATTCCCTTATACTGGGGAACGACTATATTTTATCGCCTAATGATCTTTGCTCGATAGGGTTTATAGACAAATTAATTGATGCGAAAATTGATTCCTTTAAAATTGAAGGCAGAAAAAGAAGTCCTGAATATGTAGCCAAAGTTATTTCAGTCTATAAAGAATCGATAAATCTTCATTTAGCAAACCAGCTTACGGAAGAACGAAAAAATGAATTGGAAAATGAATTAAAAAAAGTTTACAACAGAGGTTTTTCATCAGGTTTTTATTTCGGAAAACCTGCAAGCGACAAATATGCAAAAAAATATGGCAGTGAAGCTACAACGCGAAAAGAATATTCCGCGAAAGTTATTAATTATTTTAAAAAGACAAACATTGCTCATATAAAAATTGAAAGCAACGGAATTAAAAGCGGAGAAATAATATATATAATCGGAAACACTACCGGTGCAATTGAATTAAAATTACCTCAGTTAAAAAAGGACGATCAATTTATTAGTGAAGCTAATAAAGGTGACGAAGTTACTTTTTATTGCAATAATATTTTGAAACCGGGCGATGAAATTTATAAAATTATTTCGCTACAGCCGCAGTAAATCCTTTTTTTGCTTCTCTAAAACTTTTAAAAATAGGGAACACTTTATCCATGCGGGTAAGCACAAATATTGATGAAGGAGCATCCTTGCTTACAACAAGTCGTAATTGTCCTTCATTTTTTGTTAGTATCTTCAGTGAAGCAACTAAAACACCGAGGAAAGTTGAATCGATAAATTGAGTGTGGGATAAGTCTACAATTATATTCTTTTCCCCATTTTCAATTACATTTGTTAGAAATTGTTTAAACCCAACAGCATCTTCAATAGTTGCACGGTTTAAGAAAACAGTAACTGTACTGTAATTTTTTGACTTTGCTACTTCGTAAACCATCTCACATCCAATTTTTTTAACTATATTATCGGAAAAATTTAACTTAGTTAAATGTAAATAACATTATTTTTTTTTGATGTGATTTAAATTTTTATTAGAATTAATTATTATAAATTTTCAGTTAAATTTGTACTAAAACTTTCAACAGCTTCATCCAAGTCAGTAAATATTTTAAATACTTTATCCATTCTTGTTTGACCAAAAATAACTGAATGCGCCTGATTATCATATACAAGTTTTAAATCACCGCCTGCTGCCATCACTTTTTTTAGTGAAGCAACCAAGGCCCCAAGAAATGTTGAATCAATAAAATCGCAAGGACTGAGATCAACAATAATTTTTGTAGCACCGGCTTCAATTTCACCCATAATATACTCTTTGAATTTTAAGGCTTTGTCTAAAGTAGCCCTGCTCAAAAATATTGTTATTATAGTAACATCATTTCGGTGTTTCGTTTCGTATGCCATTTATTTTCCTAGTTATTCAACATTAAACTTAAACAATTAACTTTAATTACTCTTTAAAGCTGGTAATTGCCTCATTTAAGTCTTGATAAATTTTAAATATTTTATCCATTCCGGCAATTATGAATAGCATTGATATCATTTTCTGATTACATACTAACCGTAATTCACCTTTTTTAGCTGTTATTTTTTTAAGAGAAGCAACTAAGGCCCCTAAAAATGTGGAATCTATATAATCCGTTTCACTAAGGTCAACAATAATTTTCTTTGCATTTGTATTTATTGTTGTCATCATATACTCTTTAAATTCCAAAGCATCTTCAACAGTACTTGTATCAAGATTTACTGAAATAATAGTAATATCTGAATACATAGATTTATTGAATTTTGCATTTTTGCTTCCACTGAATGAGAATTCTTCGATGTTTAATTCTTCCAATTCTTTCTGCAGTGCAAGACGTGCTTCTTCTTTATCTATTTCTGGTGAATGGACTTCTACTTCCGGTTCTTTCTCAACTGCAACAGGTATTTCTTCCTTTGGTGCAACAACTTTTGGTTTTTCTATTTCAGGCTCAATTTTCGGAATTTCAATTTTTAATTCAGTTTTAACTTCTTTTTTATTTATAAAATCATCTTTCGAAAAGTCTTCCCTTTCTTCACTTTCAAAAGATGAGGTAGAAAATTCAACAACTTCAGATGATCCGGTAAAAAATTCGTCGGATTCAGCAGATTCAATTTCTTCTTCAGTAACTGATTCTGCAATAACTTCTTCTTGCATATCAGCTTGAGCCTCAGGAGTCTCTTCTTTAGGTTCGGATTCAATAACTGGACTAACTTCTTTTTCAGGTTCAACTTTTACAGATTTATCTTCTTCAACAGGTATAGCAATATCAATGTTGTCGGAATAGAAATCTGGAATTGAAGCATCATCGTTTGATCCAAAATAATCACCGTATCCAATATCGTTTGACATTGTATAAATTGTATCAACTTTTAAATCCAAACCTGCCTCTTCAGTTACTTCCGGTAAGTCTAATGCTTTTTCCTCAGTCTTTTCTATTTTATTTTCAATAGTTGGTTTTTCTTTATCAATAACAACAGGTTCTACTTTTTTAATATCAGGAAGTTTCAATTCTGGTTTTTTTACTTCTTCCTCTTCAACTTCAGGAAGGAGTTTATGTGTTATTAAAGGTTTTTTCCTTATAAACAACGGAGCAGGTTTCTGTTCTACTTGCTGTGCAGATTTTTCTGAAGCTTTAACTTCTTCTTTTTCTTCTTCAGCTTCCTTCTCTTTATTTTGCAAAAATTTAAATGTTTTTAATATTTTGGAATCTGCAGATTCTTTTGGAGGTTCAACCGATTCGGCAACCGGAGCTATTTCTTCCGGTTCAATTTCCTCTTCTTCCCCTTTGGATTTAAATTTCAACTTGGCTTTTGGCTTTTCATCCGATTTTGCAAATCTAGATGAAATTTCGTATCGCCTTCCATGCTGTGTCTGATTATGAAATTTCATAATGTTACTCGTGTTTTCTGAAATATTACGTCAATACCTAACAATAGTATTACTTTTATTAATATTCGAAAAATGCTAAAAAAATTAAACCTAAATTTATGAAAAAAACTTATTCTAAAACACTTTTAATGTCGATTTACATTTTTTTTTCTAACTAATAAATCAATTGCTTAACAATTTATAAATTTGCTAAATCAATTGTTTATTTATATTTTTTTAATTCAAAAAAATATTAACACCTTTAAGAATAAATAATTTACGTACTAAAAGCAATATTACAATAACCCCAATATAAAACAAGTGACGATAATCATAATCACTCAAATTGCTGAATTTGCTTCAAGAAGTGATATTTATCTGTCAAGCAATAATTTTTCCGGATCTATTATTATAATTAATTCATCGTTAAGTTTTGCAACGCCGGTTATATATTCGGTTTTAACATTAACCGTAAACTCATTTGGAGATGATATAATTGAACTGTTTATCCTGATAACTTCCCGGACTTCATCGACAATAAATCCAATTGACATTTCTTCAATTTCTATAATTATAATCCTGGTTTTATTCTCTTTTTGTTTTGTAGGCATACCTATTTTTACACGTAAATTTACAACCGGCAAAACTGCTCCTCTTAAATTTATTACTCCTTCAATATATTTAGGGGCGTTGGGAACCCGGGTAATTTCGGACATACGGTTAATTTCTTGTATCTTGTCAATTGCAACTCCGTAATGTTCATCTCCAAGAATAAAACCAACTAATTGTATTTCTTCGTTTTTTATTTTCTTTTCAGATTCTATGTCATTTTTTTTATTGATCCGTTCGTCTTCTTTTACTTCCGGGTTGGTTGATTTGGAAATTACTTCCTTAACTTGTTTATCAGTTTGAGCAATCGGATTCTTTTCATCTGGTATCGTTTTTTCCTGAGGTTCTATCATATTTTCATTTTCATCAGAATCAATTACTTCTTCTAAATCTATTACCTTTTCTATTGTTCCTGTTTCCAATTCTGCCAGCAATTTTTTTCTTAATATTTCAGCAGGATCTTCCAAAAGTTGATCTGAAATAGTTCCTGTGTTTTCTTGTTCAATTGTTTCCGCTGCTTCAGAAAGATTTTCTGTTTCTGTAACATCTTCATGCACTTCGAATACTTTTTCAGATTCTTGTATTTTAGAACCTTCTGCATTATCAGGCTCTTTATTTTCATCCTTCTTAGAAGCTTGTTTTTGCATTTCCCGCAGTTTAAGAATATTTATCATTTTTATTCTTCCTTATTAACCTGGTCCTGAAAATATAAAATTGACTGTGCTGCCTGTTTAACAATATCTTTATTAACTTTTTTCATTTCCTTCGACATTGCCGCCATCATTGCAAAAGAAGCAAGATGATTAGCCGGGCGCGGATAACCTTTTGTAAGTTTGTGGATATAGTTGCAAGCCTCCTTTTCGAATATTTTTCCGCCATTGTTTCCGGCAACTTTTAACCTGTGAATCAGATAATTTTCAAGTTCATCTTCATTTAAGGCTTCGAGATTAATAGTAAATCTTATTCTTTGCAAAAAAGCCCTGTAATGCTTTCTTTTCAGTTTCGTTGCTAATTCCGGCTGTCCCAATAAAATAATTGAAAGAAGATTCGAATCATCAGTCTGGTAATTGCTTAAAAGACGTAATTCTTCAAAAACTTTTGACCCAGGAATTGACTGTGCTTCATCTATGATTACAATCGGATATTTTTTCTCGAGATATAATTTTACAAGTCCTTCGTGCAGTGCAGATACAACTGCCGGCTTTATTTTGGGAGCTTCTGTTTCAAATAATTGAGAGTAAATCTCTCGTAATAATTGTGTAACCGAAAGTGTAGGATTTATTATCCACGCTATTTTATACTCATCTTTCTTAACCAAATCAATAATATATCTGCTTATAACCGTTTTACCCGAACCTACTTCACCTATTATCAAGCCGAATTCGCGCTGCTCCAATGCCATTTTCATCCATTCGATTGCCATAGAGTGGGGAGTGCTTAAAAATAAATAACGCGGATCGGGTGTTATTCCAAATGGATTTTCTTTAAGACCGAAATACTGCCAATACATATTTTACTCGATTATTTTTAGATTTTTATTTCAAATCAAATTCAATGCCTATAATCGTACGAAAAAAAATTTTTTAAATAAATACAGTTCGGCTTATATTAACGTTTTAAAATAATCAAATAACAGCTAATTTGAAAACAGTTTTTATTATACCGCCATTTTCGCAGATTAATACGGCTTATCCCTCAGTAACATTTCTTTCGGGGTTTTTGCAGAGCGAAGGATACGAATCATATTGCAGCGATCTTTCGTTAAACGTTACTCTTTCATTATTTTCTTCGCAAGGACTGAAAAGAATTTTTAAAGTAGCAGAACATGCGAAAAATTTATCCGATGAGAACAAAAGAATTTTACATCTAAGAGAAAAATATATTTCCTTAATTGACACAGTAATAAGCTTTATGCAAGGTAAAAACCGCAATTTTGCTTATCGCTTGATTCAAGATAATTTTCTGCCGCAGGGTCCGGCTTTTTTGGAAAGTTTAAACGAAGATTTTTTTTTCGGAAACTTTTCGCAGGAAGAAAAAGCTAAATTTTACTGTTCCAAATTGCTTGAGGATCTTTCAAGATTTATTCAAAGTACAATAAATCCGCATTTCGGGTTAAGCAGATATGCAGAAAAAATTGCTGTGAGCGCTCCTGAATTTAATCCCTTCGAAAAATATCTTTCGAGCAAAAAAAATATTTTGGATTTAATTATTGAAGAAGAAACCCAAAAAATTATTACAAAATTAAAACCTGAAATTTTAGGTTACTCAATCCCTTTCCCGGGAAATTTGCTTGGCGCTCTTGTTTCTTCAAAATGGGTTAGAACTAACTTTCCGGAGATTAAAATTATTTATGGCGGCGGTTATATAAATACTGAACTTAGAAAGCTTAAAGATTCAGGCATTTTTTTATATACCGATTTTATAACATACGACGACGGTGAAATTCCCGCAAAAAAAATAATTCATTTCCTGTCAGGAAAAATCAAAAAATGCGAGCTTGTACGTACAGCTGTTGCGGAAAGCGGTAAAGTAAAACATATAAATCCGGACAGTTCTGAAAATATAAGGTTTAATGACTTACCCCATCCATCGTTAAAAGGTTTGGAACCTGATAAATACATTTCGGTTACCGAAATTTTAAATCCCATGCTAAACTTGTGGACTGACGGTTATTCAAATAAGTTATCTGCAGCTCATGGCTGCTATTGGCATAAATGCAATTTTTGCGATGTTTCACTCGATTACATAAGCAGATACGATTGCGCAGAGGCTTCAACTATTGCCGACCGGATGGAAATAATGATGAAGGAATCGGGAAGCAATACTTTTCATTTTACCGACGAAGCAGCACCTCCTGCTTTATTGAAAGCTCTTTGTTTAGAAATACTTAAAAGAAAACTTACCGTAAGCTGGTGGGGAAATATCAGATTTGAAAAATCCTTTAATAACGATCTTTGCCGGCTTTTAGCTGAATCAGGCTGCATTGCAGTAAGCGGCGGATTAGAAATTGCTGATGACAGAATTCTTAAACTTATAAATAAAGGTGTTACAACCTTGCAAGTTGCCGAAGTCTGCAGTAATTTCAGAAAAGCTGGTATTTTTGTACATGCATATCTGATGTATGGATTTCCTGGAGAGACAGATAAAGAAACTATTAACAGCTTGGAATTAGTAAGGCAATTTTTTGAATTGGATATAATAAATTCCGCATTCTGGCATCGCTTTGCTTTAACAATTAACAGTCCGGTAGCAAAAAATCCCGAAAATTTTAATATTAAAATCACATCTGGAATTAACAATCCGTTTGCAAACAACGAGCTTTCTTTTATAGATCTTTCAGGAAACAATCCCGATGTTTTTTCAAAAGGGTTGAATAAATCGCTTTATAATTATCTTCACAAAAATTTAATAAACGAAGAACCGAAAATCTGGTTCGATTTTCCAGTTCCTAAAACAGATATACCCAAAAATTATGTAAAAAAACATTTACAGAACTGCAAACCTAAAAATCCGCAAAATGCAAAATGTGTATGGTCAGGTTCAATCCCCGAAATTGTAAAAACTAATTCGGCAAATGCAAAAGTCACAGTACATTCTTCGGCATCGATAGGCGAATGGAAAACAAATTATACAACAGCATCATGGATTAAAAATCTTGCCGAAAAATCAATTATAAAACAATCCGGTGAATTACCATTTTTCAGTGAATTCATTGATATTTTTCCGGGTGGCGAAACAGAATTTAAACCGTTCAGCCAGAAAAATATCTGGAAAGAAATACGCGATAATTTTTTAATTTTTGTTTAGCTAACCGAAAGCATTCTTTCTATTGAGATACGGGCTTTTGCAGCAATACCTTCAGGAACTTTCACTTCAAATTCGTCATTCAACAGCGAGTTATAAAGTTTTTCCATGGTTATCATTTTCATATATTCGCAAACAGAATTTTCGCTTGCTGGATAAAAAGATTTTGCTGGATTTTCCTTTTTCAGCCGGTGCAAAATTCCTACTTCGGTAGCAATTAAAAATTCATCGGAAGCGGATTCTTTTGTATATGTCATCATTCCTTCAGTAGAAAAGATTTTCAGATTTTTACAATCGGAATAAACAACCGATTTAAGCATACACGATGAAGAACAGCCGCATTCCGGATGTATTAAAACATCGGCTTCGGGATATTTTTTCTTAGCCTCATCAAGCTCCAGCTCGCCTATTTTTTCGTGAACGTGACAAAACCCGTTCCAAAGGACAATATCTCTTCCCGTAACAGTTTTAACATAATTGCCTAAAAATTTATCGGGCAGAAAAAGGATTTTTTTATCTAAAGGAATTGACTCAACAACTTTAACAGCGTTCGAACTTGTACAGCAGTAATCAGTTTCGGCTTTAACTTCAGCAGTGGTATTAATGTAAGAAACAACTACAGCTCCTGGATTCTCTTCTTTCCATTTAATTAATTGTGCCGCATTAATTGTATCGGCAAGCGAACAGCCGGCATCTGTATCAGGAATTAAAACTCTTTTATCAGGCGAAATAATAGAAGCTGTTTCTGCCATAAAATGAACTCCGCAAAAAACAATAACTTCTGCTTCAGTTTTTGCCGCCATTTGAGATAACCCCAGCGAATCGCCTACAAAATCGGCAATATCCTGTATTTCGGGTATCTGATAATTATGAGCAATAATAACTGCATTTCTGCTTTTCTTTAATCTGTTTATTTCATTAACAATATTCAAATCAAATTTCCTTTAATTTTTATTACAAATGTAATGAATGAAACTTTAATTTTTTCAGTCAATAAATTTTTCCTGAATTGTATTAAGAAAACTTAAGATAAAATTACTGATTAAGGTATATTTTCGACTATTTCCTTAAAAGGTTTTCCATCAGAATTTATCCATTCCATTGGACCGGCTGATTGTCTTCCTAAAATAATATTTGATGCTGCACTTGGGCTTGAGAAAACAGCATCTTCGGAAAATTCATAAAAATCTCCCATATCAATTAATATATTCGTTTCAATAAGTTTTTGTCTTAAAATTTTATAATTTTCTGTCATTGAAACTGAAACATTTTTATTAGCCTGAGAATATTTTCTTATAATAAAACCGTCATCAGTAACTGCCATCGGTCGAGTGTATGAAACGTTTGGCATTTCGAAGCGGAAATTTATCAGGTTACAACTACTTTTGATACGATCTGTACTGTTTGATAAACCTCTAATTGCCAAATGTTTTATACACATTGTTATGGGCAGGCTGTTATTTTTTCAAAATCTAAACTTCTTCCATACCCAATTTTGGGTTCGTTAGCTAAAAACAATTCTAACTGGTTTTTATTTTCAAACCCATTTAATTTTTTCCTATAGTTACTAAAAATCTGCGCGTTCTCAATTTCAATTTTTCTTTCTTTTGAAATTTTCAGAAACTCTTCTTCCTTATCTATCCCGAGAAATTTACGATTTGCAAGATTTGCTGCAATACCGGTCGTGCTGCTGCCTGTAAATGGGTCTAAAATCCATTCATTATTTTTTGTAGATGCTAATATTATTCTGGTTAATAATGCTAATGGTTTCTGGGTTGGGTGCTTACCGCAAGATTTTTCCCAAGGAGCAATTGCAGGCAAATTCCAAACATCTTTCATTTGGGTTCCACCGTTAATTGTTTTCATCAGTTCATAATTATAATAATGGGAAGATTTCTTGCTTTTCCTCGCCCAGATAATAAATTCTGTAGAATGAGTAAAATATCTGCACGAAAGATTAGGTGGTGGATTTGTCTTTGCCCAAGTAATGCAATTTAAAATCTTGAATTCCAACTCGGTAAGCATTTGTGCAACTGAAAAAATATTGTGAAATGTACCGCTTACCCAAATTGTGCCGTTTTCAGTTAAATGCTCTTTGCAAGCTTTCAACCAGTTTAAATTAAATTCATTATCCTTTTCAAAACCATTGGACCTATCCCATTCTCCTTTATTTACGCTAACCATTTTGCCGCTTTTAACGGAGATACCGTCATTTGATAAAAAATAAGGTGGGTCGGCAAAGATCATATCAAACTTAAAATCAAATTGATTTAGAAGTTCAATGCAATCGCCTAGTAATAATGAAAAAGCTTTGTCATTAGATTTAAAAAAAAGATTAATCATTCTCAGGTACTGGTAAACCTAATTTTATTAACGGAATATACTCGAAAAAATAGAAACAGTTCACACTGTGAATATAATCTAATACATCTTTATACTCAGGTTTTCTAAACCAATCACTTAATAAATAAATATATTCAACTTCAATATTTGCTTTAGACAATAACTTTTGATATTGTTTCCTTTTAAAATCACAAGTCTGGAGTTTTTCGTCAACTGAACCAGCAACACGTTGAAACTTGCATTCTATTACAAAAAGTGTATTGGCAATAATAACAAATATACAATCGTCAGGAAGTAACCTCTTTGAAATCAATGGTCTCCAGTCAATATTCAATTCTTTGAGAAACTTGTATAACCCAAATTTTTTAAAGATTCTTCCTACTAATTCATTTTTATAAAATACATTGCCATTTTCTACTTTATACCCTCTTTGATTTGATAGAAACTCTGATAAATCTGTTTTACCTTCAAATACTAATCCTGTTTTAGTATTTGATCCACCAGTACCTTGGAAAATCATAGTATTACTCTTTTTGTCTTTATTGGTTTTTTAGTTTTATTTGCTTCTAGTAATTCAGTATCTTGCACAATTACATCTATATATTGTAAATTCATTCTTTTTGCTGCCTCCAACCTGTGCTGTCCATCTAATAAATAATAATTTTTATTAACTGTTATTGGAATCCAGAAAATTAAGTTAAAATTTGTAATAATTGAATCAACAACCGAATCAATGATTTCATTTTGAAAACAAAATAAACTTTTATCAATTTTTATATTTTTTATCATCACTTTATCTTGCGGAGTCCAATATGGTTTATCGAAATTTCTAACAAATAAATCTTCCTTGTTTAATTTTAAAGCAGGTATATAACTTAGTTTATCAATATTGGTTATTAATAACTCAGTAAGTTTACCTCTTTTTTCCGCATTTGCATTTACCATCCTAGTTGCAAATACCCGCTTAATATAAAACTGCTCATACAAATCATCAAAAAAATCATCATTTGGATTTTTACCTTTTAAATCAGAATTACTTAAAATAAAATTATGACCAAGCATATCTATTTTTTTACAAAAGTTTCCCAATCGAATTTGCTCGTTGTCATTAAAATCTTCTTTTGCATAAGAATTAAAACTTGATGTTTCACTTAATGGTTTGTAAGGCGGATCAAAATAAAAGAAACTTTTATTAGTAGCATATTTCAAGGTTTCTGCAAAATCGCCTGTTAATATTTCTACTTTTTGCATAAGTTCACTATCTGCAAAAATTGTTTGTTTATCACAAATTCTAGGATTACTATATCTTCCAAAAGGCACATTAAAATGTCCTTTACTATTTACTCTATATAAGCCATTGAAACAAGTACGGTTCAAATAAATGAAAAGAGCTGTGTTTTCAACAGATTCCAATGTCTTTGTATTGAATCTTTCTCTTTTGTTTAAATAGTATTCTTTTCGTTTTTCTTCATTCAACGGTAAATATTCATCTTGTATTATTTGAAGATATTTAACCAATTCAGCTGGAGTTTCTTTAATTGTTTTATAGGCAGTTGTTAAATCAGGATTGATATCATTAATTATAGCTTGAGTAATATTTGGATATTGTTGCAAAATCCAAAATAAAACTGCTCCGCCGCCAACAAATGGCTCGATGTAAGTAATATTATCTGTTTTTGCAAAATTCTCAGGCAAAGCCTTTTTAATGCTTTCAATTAGTTGGGTCTTTCCACCAACCCATTTAATGAATGGTTTTGCTTTTATCGTCATATTTATTTTCTTTCTTGCAAATTTACAATTTTATTTTCGGTTTGCAGTATGCCGGCTGCGTGTGTTTTCTTAGCTTGCCCATAACTGAACTTTTTTGATTTCAAAAAATATATACCCGGATTGCTGAATTCAACTCTTTTATTTAGAAGCTCGACCAAAGAAATCCTTGGCGAATAAATTCCTTTACCTACCCAATTTCCTATTTCAATAATTTTGGGACCGAATTCTTTCCCATCAATCAAAAACACTGTTAACTTTTTACCCATTTTTCTTTTATACATTAATTATTGAAAATTTTTCATTTTATATATTGCCCTATATCCAAAGCTTTAACCGAATGAGTTAAAGAACCGATTGAAATATAATCTACCCCGGCAGCGGCAACTTCGCGAACTCTTTCAAGCGTCATATTACCCGAAGCTTCCAAAGATATTTTTCCGCCGGCAATTTTTACTGCTTTTATGGTTGTTGCTATATCCATATTATCCAGCATTATAATATCAACATTACAATTTAAAGCTTCTTCAACTTCGTTAAGATTAGAAGTCTCTACTTCTATTTTGAGTTTTTTAGGCATCGATTTTCGAACCTGCTCAACAGCTTTTGTAATGCCTCCGGCTATTTTAATATGATTATCTTTAAGCATTATCATATCGAAAAGTCCGATACGGTGATTAGTGCCTCCCCCTGCTTTTACAGAATACTTGTCAAGAAGCCGCAATCCGGGGACAGTTTTACGGGTATCCAGAATTTTTGTTTTGTACGGTTTAACTGCTTCAACAAATTGAGCAGTTTGAGTTGCAATGCCCGACATTCGCTGCAAAAAATTAAGAGCAGTTCTTTCGCCTGTTAAAATTGCTCGGAATGTACCTTTCATTTCGGCAATTATCTGCCCGTTTTTTATAGTATCTCCGTCATTGCAATTTTGAATCCATTCGAAATTCTCATCAAGTTTTTTAAAAGTCCGCTCTGCTACTTCAAGTCCGGCAACAATTCCTTCATCCTTTGCTTTTAGATAAGCTGATGAAATTTTTTCGCACGGTATTATAAGGTTTGTTGAATAATCACTTTCGCCGACATCTTCTTTCAATGCGGCATCAATTATGCGATCAATTTCATCAAGCCTCAAATCGGTTTCTGTTAATCCCATATTTAACCCTTATATCTGGTTATTTTAAAATCTTTACTAATTATAATCTGCGAAAGTTCATTGTCGTTTTCATCTGAAAAATCTTCACGAAAATGGCAGCCCCGGCTTTCTTTTCTTTCTAATGCCGAAAGAACCATAATTTTTATCAAATTTAAATGATTCTTCAAATTATTTGAAAAATATTCTGATGGATTAAATTCAATTTTTTCTTCAATTAGTTTTATTTGATCTAATAATTTCTGCATTCCTTCATAATTTCTTACAATACCCATATATTTATCAAGCAGTATTGAAGTGGTTTGTTTTACTTCAAAAAATGTTTGTCTCATTTCGGGATTAATAAACATTTTTTCATCATTTAAATCCAAGTTGTAATTATTCCCTGAACCTGTTAAATCTTTGTTTTTTTCAACTGCTCTGTTAGAAAAAACGAGACATTCCAAAAGCGAATTGCTTGCCAGTCTGTTTGCTCCGTGAACACCGGTTGAAGAGCACTCGCCGCAGGCAAAAAGTCCCTTTATATTTGTCTGCGCAAAGTAATCAGTTTTTATACCCCCTATGGAATAATGAGCAGCCGGTGCCACAGGCAAAGGCTCTTTAGTAAAATCAATACCCATTCCTATTGCTTCTTCGTATATATTCTTAAATCTATTTTTGGTTACATTTCCATCCAGATGCTGCAGATTCAGATTTACAAAACCGGTATTATCTTTTTTTATTTTAAAGAAAATTTCCTTTGCAACAACATCCCTGGGAGCAAGATCTGCCAGCGGGTGAATGTTTTGCATAAATCGTTGACCGCTTTTATCGGTTAAAAAAGCTCCTTCCCCTCGTACAGCTTCGCTTATCAGGAATGTCTTTCCGTTTGCTGAAGAAAATGCCGTAGGATGGAACTGTGTAAATTCCATTCCCGAAAGATCGCATCCGGCATTGTATGCTAAAATTATTGCATCACCTGTAGCAGTTTCGGGATTTGTATTCCGCTTAAAAAGTCCGCTGTAACCGCCTCCTGATAGAATTATTGAATTCGAATAGAAATAAAAATTTTCACCTGTACGAAGGTTTATTGCAAAACAGCCTTTACAGACATTGTTTTCCGTTAAAAGTTTATAAGCAAGAAAATTCGGAAAAACTGATATGTTTTTATTTTCGGAAATTTTACCCAGTACAAATTCAACTAAAGCTTTTCCGGTTGAATTTCCTTGCGCGTGTAAAATTCTTTTAAAAGAGTGTCCCCCTTCAAGTCCGAGGGAAAGTTCCCCTTCCGACTGGTCAAAGAGCATTCCTTCATCAATAATTTCTTTTATAATCTGTTGCCCTTCCTCAATTAGAATTTTTACAGCTTTTTCGTCACATAAATCTCTGCCGGCAATTAAAGTATCATTAATGTGACTGGGTAAATCATCAACCGGATCGATAACGCAGGCAATGCCTCCTTGAGCGTAAAACGAGTTACTTTCGGTAACGGAAGATTTTGTAATTATGGCAACTTTGCCATATTTGGAAGCTTTATGAGCCGCAAATAGTCCTGCTAATCCGCTGCCAATTATTATATAATCAAAATTCTTTTTAATCAATTTCCAATGATGCCTTAATATTTATTTTCGCCGCAATCTATAAAAGGGATGCAGGGTTTTTCACCATAAGATTCCGAAATAAGATTAAATTTGGAATCGAAAGCTTTTATAAGAGTACCCTCCCCTGTTTCTATATAAACAATTACAGGAGCAATATGATCAATTCTTTCCGATGCATTATCGGGAATCATTAGCAGATTTCCCGAAGTATCGCTGAAAAACTCAATAGTAATTTTCGGACTGCTGTAAACTATTTCTTTTGACCAGTAACCAAGTTTTGCATCGAGTGTTTTTTTATTGTTTTTATCGTAATATCTTACTAGTTTCAATTTCCCGTCATCAGAATAATCAAAAGCTGTTACAGCCGGAACATTCAAGTCATCTGTAAGATCATTATCCTTGTTATATCTTTCAATTTTTACAATTTTATTGTTTTTATAATATTCTTTTTCATAACATTTTCCGGTAATTTTCGCCGGTAATACATTACTCTCAAGAACCTTATTAATTGAATATTGTGGAAAAACAATATTATACCGGATGTTATTTTCATCTTTTTCAGGCACAGATTTTGTGCATCCTAAAAACATAATAAAAATAAATGAGATGTATTTCATAGATAATTTCTCTAAAATTTGGTACTAAACTTAATAAAATAGATTAATATAAGATAGTAATTGTTAAATAATTCGTTTATAACTTAATTAAATGTATTGTGCTACCGGTCATAACTTATAATGTAATTTTTTCTATATAATAATCTGTTAATCAGAATTTGTTTAATTTTTGTGGTAATTAAAAATATTTAGTGAAAATTTTTTCAATAGGGAAAAAGCAGTTTGAGTTTTTCATTTAATAAAAAAGAAGAATTCCCTTGGTATGACGCAGGATTAACCTTTCTGATAATGATCAGTTATTTTATTTCTGCTGTTTTTATTTTTGATTATTCTTCTTCTAAATACTATACTGCTTTAATATGGCTGCCTTCTGGTGTTGCTGTTGCTGCAATTTTACTTAACAGCTACAAAATTCTTCCGGGAATTATACTTGGACAATTTATTACTGCTTTAAGTATAAGCTCATCATTTGTATACCTGATTGGAACAACTGCTGCCGCAACAGCGGAAGTAATTTTAACCTACTTTATTCTAAGGAATATTATCGGTTTTGATAATGGATTAAAAAGATTAAAAGATGTTTTCGGGCTTATAATTATTGCAGCAGGGTCAAGTACCATTATAAGCGGTTTAATTGCAAGTTTTTCTATCTGTATTGCAGGACTAGCAGAATGGGATAAATTTATTTTCGTCTTTTTCGGGTGGTGGATGTCTGCTGCTGCCGGAATTTTAACACTTGTGCCCCTGATATTAGTATGGTCTTCAAAAAAAGAAAAACACTGGCCCGACAGATCGAACGCCGAAATCTGGTCGCTGGCTGTATCAGTTGCTGTTTCCGGAATAATAGTTTTCGGTACCGATATTTTCAGAAATACATCTATTTTAGCATTATCATACATTCCTTTGCTTTTTTTATTTTGGTCCGCTTTGCGTTTCGGTCCCCGCGGTACATCTGCGGTTAATTTCTTTGTAATATTTATTGCTGTAATAGGTACGGTTCTTAAATCGGGACCTTTTTCGAAACTTGTAATACAAGATCATCATCTTGTACTTCATACGTTTATTTTTCTTTATGCGGGCAGCTCGCTTATTCTTTCGGCAATGCTTTCAGAAAGAAAACAAGTGCAGGAAGAATTACGCGAAAATGAGAAAAGGCAGAAAGTGTTTCTTAACGCTATTCCCGATCTTGTTTACCGTTGCTCATCAGAAGGAATATTTTTAGATATGCATGTTAAAAGGAGCAAAGATTTAATTGCCCCGAGAGAAGAACTGATTGGCAAATCCATTTTTGATTTTCTTCCTGAAGAGCTTGCGCTAAAAACAAAATTCCATGTAGAAGTAGCAATGAAGGCGAGGGATACCCAATTTTTTGAATACGAAATGACACGTGCCGGAATTAAATATCACGAAGAAGCCAGAATAATTCCATCAAGTTCAGATGAATTCTTTTTGGTAATACGCGATATTTCAAACAGGAAAGAAACAAATACAATAATTAAAAAGTATGTTCAGGAACTTCAAAACGATAAAGTTAAACTAAAACGAAATGCAATAGAACTTGCAAACTTGAATAAAAAACTTTCGGAATCGCAGGAAGAATTATCGCTTATCAATGCTCAGAAAGATAAATTCTTTTCAATAATTGCGCACGACCTTCGAAGTCCGTTTACTGCTCTGCTTGGCTTTACAGAGTATTTAACCCAGTATCTGGACAGGCTTTCAAAACAGGAAATCAGGGATTACTCCCATAATATTCACAGCTCGGCAAAAAACATTTACAAACTTGTGGAAAATCTTCTTCAATGGTCGAGACTGCAGACAAACCGGATTGAGTTTGATCCTATGCCTATGAATATAACTGCATTGCTTAACAGCACAATTGAGCTTCTTAGAAATAATGCTAAAGATAAACGTATTGAAATAATTAACGAATGTCAGGAAAAGTTTAAAGTCTTTGCCGATATGAATATGGTTGAAACAGTGATACGAAACCTGATTTCGAATGCAATAAAATTTACTGAATCTGGAGGAAAAATTATCGTTGATGCCTTTCCCCGCGACGGTTTTATTGAAGTTATGATTATGGACAGCGGAAAAGGGATTCCTTCCGAAGATCTTCCAAAACTGTTCCGGATTGATACACATTATTCTACCGAAGGCACAAACCGCGAAAAAGGTACCGGTTTGGGGCTTATACTTTGCAAAGAATTTGTTCAGAAAAACGGCGGTAAAATATGGGTTGAAAGCAAAATCGGGACAGGTTCCACTTTCAGATTTACCGTACCTTTAGCCACAGCGTTAAAAGAAACGGCTAATAGAAATTTATAAAAAGGTTTAACTTCACAGATAATACTCTTTTAATTCTTTCACCAGATTTTTTATACTCAAAATTATTTCTTCCGGCTCAAGAATTTTAACACTGTTTCCAAACATAAGCATCCATCTTGCAAATCCTTCGGGATAAGGATTTATAAATGTCATTTCAACCATTCCGTCTTTTTCTTCCTGCTGAACAAATCCCCAGAAATATTTGTGTTCTCCCATATATTTTACAGCTTCTGATGTCATACGCACAATTATCCGGTTAAAATCTTTTTCGGATGAAAATTGCTTCATATATTCTTTTAATGATTTATGAAGTTTTGGATTAAAAGTCTCATCTGCCTTTTTAAGCTCCAAAATTCTGTCAATCCGGAAATCGCGGTAATCCTTTCGTAATCTGCAAAACGCTATCAGATGCCAATTTGAGCCGTAATAGCAGATTCCTATGGGTTCAATCTCACGAAAAGTCTTTTGCATCTGATAACCGCTGAAATATTTAATTTTCAGGACTCTGCTTTTAATAAGAGCTTCCTGAATTTCCTGCATCGATATTTCGTTTTTGTCACTTTCACTAACCGGAGAAAATTTATAAACTTCCATCGATGAATTAAGCGCTTCTATGTATTCTTTTTCGGATGTATTAAGCACCGATTTGATTTTGTACAAAGCAGAATCGAAATATTTGCCGGTTGATTTATCCGACATTTTTTCTATCAGTTTTAGTCCTGTAAGCAAAGACGCCGCTTCCTCTTTTGTAAACATTACAGGCGGAAGATGGTAGCCCGGCATTAAAAAATATCCCTTCCCAGCTTCAGCACCAACAGGAA
>JAAYAN010000174.1 GCA_012719345.1 Ignavibacteria bacterium
AAACTTTTTAGAATGTATACCCAATACATTTTTTCAAACTATTTTTTCGAGGCGGCGGTCGGATTTGAACCGACGAATAAAGGTTTTGCAGACCTTCGCCTTAGACCACTTGGCCACACCGCCATAAAACAATTAAATAACCGCTATAAACAATAAAATCCACAAACTGTGGATCCGCTTCTTTATTGAGCGGGAAACGGGACTCGAACCCGCGACATCAACCTTGGCAAGGTTGCGCTCTACCAACTGAGCTATTCCCGCATTAATTTTTCAAAAAGCATTAAAATTAGATTTCAAATATAGAAGAGAAAAGAGCTATATGCAAGTATTTTTATTGCCACTATTAATTTTTATCCTCAATTAATTCATCTGCCTTAAAGTATTAATAGAATCTGTAAATCTTAATACGGACTTTGCCGGCAGTTTAACAGATTGCGCTAAACTACCTTCCATCAGATCAAATATTTCGAGGAATATTTCATCCTTTTCAATATTGTATTCAAAATGAATTCTTACCGGAAAATCTTTTACAGAGCTGTCTATCACATCCATTTCTAAATTATCGTTCAATTTTTCTCCTAAATTTTTCTGTCCGCTGCCGCAACATGGCGCTTTATTTTTTGCGTAGTAGTTTTTTCAAATTCATTTTTTCGTATGGAATATTTTAAGATGCGTTTATATGAAGCCAAATTACTATTAACCTTTTCAATTTCATCCGAAATTACTTTTTCAATAATCTCATCCGTAATTTTAATACCCGAAGCTTCGCAATAGAGAATAAATGCTTCCGTATCGGGCACAACCTGAGCAGCAACAATTTCATCCTGTTTTTGATCTTTTGCTCCATAAACAACAGATTCAAGGATGAATTCACTTTTATTAAGCAAGTCCTCTATCTCTTCGGGAAAAACGTTTTTTCCGCTTTTCGAAATAATTACATTTTTTGCCCGTCCTTTTATATGCAAAAAACCGTCTTTATCAATAAATCCGAGATCGCCTGTTCTAAACCATCCGTTTTCAAATGCTTCAGCAGTAAGTTCAGGATTTTTATAATAACCGAGCATTACGTTTGGTGCTTTTGCAAGTATTTCACCAGTTCCATCTTCATCAGGATTTTTTATAAGTAATTCTACATTTGGCAAAGGCAAGCCCGCTGAGTTATCTTTAAAATTATTCAGTCTGTTTAATGCCAAAATAGGCGATGTTTCTGTTAATCCGTATCCTTGAAGAAACGAAAAACCAAATTCTCTTAAACCTTTGGCAACCTCCGGATCGGGAGCAGCGCCACCAGCAATGAATATTCGTACTGAACCGCCAAATTTTTTATGCATCTCTGCAAAAACTTTTTTTCTGAGATCGATTCCTGTTTTTTTAAGCAAACCTATTATTGTTTTAAGTGCCGGAACAATTATTCTTTTTACTTTATCTTCTTTTATTGCAGCGCTAATCCGCTTAAACATTTTATCGTACAGCAAAGGAACGCCAAGCAGCATTGTTGCTTTAACTTTTAAAAGATCATCTACAATGGTTTTAAGCGAACGTGCAAAATGAACTGATGACCCCGAATAAAGCGGACATAATAAACCGCATGTGCATTCGTAAGTATGATGAATAGGCAGGACAGAAAGAAATTTATCTTCGGGATACATAAAAAGCATGCTTACCATATCCATTAAATTTGAGGCAAGGTTTCCCTGGCTTAACATCACACCTTTGGCTCTTCCTAAGGAACCTGATGTGAATATTATTTCTGCCAAATCATCTGGATTAATTTTAGGCAAAAGATATTTTGGGAAAGGTTCGCTTCCTTCAATCATCTTTTTCATTTCGTAAAAACCGTTTTCCGAAACAACATCCATACATATATAATGCGTGATTTTTTTCAGGGAAATGTGTGTATCATCCATTAATTCCTTAAAGGAATCTGCAAAAATAATAACAGTTGAATCTGATTCGTAAATTATATTTACTATTTCACCGGAAGTAAGATTTTTATCGATAGGAACAACAACATAGTTAAAACACATACAAGTTAAATAAGCAACAGCCCATTGTACCCTGTTTTCGCCAATAACAGAAATATGAGTCCTTTCATCAATTCCCAGTTTTTTAAGTGCATTGCCGAACCTTAAAATATTATCAAGCAAATCGGTATAAGATAAATAAGAAATCGGTGTTGAACGCAGATCTTCCAGTGCCGGTTTATTCTTGTAAACATCGGCGGATCTTAATATCATTTCCTGAATATTGGCAATTTTAGGAACATCATATAAATCTTTATACTTTTTCATCTGCGTCTCCGTTATTTATTTTTTACCGGCTATTTCAGCAACTATACCTTTTAATAATTTATAGAATTTTTCTACGTCTTCAATATTTATTCTTTCATCAGGCGAATGCGCACCCATAATTGTCGGTCCAAAAGAAATCATTTGCAGTCCAGGATATTTTGAGCCTAAAATCCCAGTTTCTAATCCGGCATGAATAGCTTTAATTTCCGGTTCGCTTCCAAACAGTTTTTTATAAACACCGGTTGATATTTTAAGAAGCTCCGCATCCATATCCGGCTGCCACCCGGGATATCCATCTCCTTCGGTGATATCTGCACCGGCTAAATTAAAACACGATTTAACGCTTTGCGCAATATTCTTTTTAGAACTTTCTATTGAACTTCTCTGACTTGTAGAAATTCTTAATTTATCTGCTTCCATTGCCAAAACAGCAAGATTTGATGAAGTTTCCACAAGACCTTCCAAATCCGGGTTCATTGCCGAAACTCCGTGCGGAAGAGCAAAAATAAGATCTATTATTTTATTTGAGGTTTCTTCATTAAAAACTTTTTGGGGTCTGTTTGGGAATATTTCAAATTTTACATTTACTCCCGGGTCTGTTTTCTTATATTCCAGCAAGACTTTTTGAATAAACGATTGAATACGGGTTTGTAATTCGTACTCGTTTTTTTTATCTGTTATAATCAAAACTTCTGCTTCGCGCGGAATGGCATTGCGCAAAGAACCGCCTTTTATTTCGGCAATTTCAAAATTAATTCCCTCAAATTCTTTTAGAAGTCTGGCAAGCATTTTTATAGCGTTTGCTCTGCCGCGGTGAATATCAAGTCCCGAATGACCTCCGAGCAATCCGGTTATCATCACTTCAAAACATTCGTGCGAGGGATTTGCATTCTTAAATTTTAGAGGAAGCAACCCGGCTGTATCCTGTCCGCCGGAGCATCCTACGTAAAAAGTGCCGTCTTCTTCCGAATCCATATTAAGCAGATATTTACCTGTAATAAATCCAGGTTGTAAATTATTAACCCCTGTCATTCCAGTTTCTTCATCGACAGTGCATAAAATTTCAATCGGTCCGTGAACAGCTGTTTCATCGTTAACAACAGCAAAAGCAGCTGCAACCCCGATACCGTTATCAGCGCCAAGTGTGGTTCCTGTAGCTTTAATCCAATCACCTTCACGACGAATATTAAGCGGATCAGTTTCAAAATTATGATTTGTGCCCTTGTTCTTTTCGCAAACCATATCAACGTGTCCCTGCAGAACCACGCATGGTGCATTTTCGAAACCTTTGGTTGCAGGAAGTTTTATTACAATATTTCCGGCAGAATCTTCATTAAATTCGAGTTTATTTTTTTTTGCAAAATCCCTTACATATTCGCGCACTTTTTCTTCTTTCTTTGAAGGACGCGGAATTTGTGTAAGCTCATAAAATCGTTCCCAAACAAATTTGGGTAATAATCCATTAATTGCTTCGTACGACATTTTTACTCCTTTTTAATTGTGACGGATATTCAGAATATCACCGTCTTTTACAACATAATCTTTTCCTTCAAGTCTCCACACTCCTGCATCTTTGCAAGCGGGAAACGAACCATATTTTAAGTAGTCATCATAATGAACAACTTCGGCGCGGATAAATTTATTATAAAAATCTGTATGAATTACTCCGGCAGAATCTTGCGCTGTATAATTCTTTTTGATTGTCCAAGCACGGCATTCATCTTCGCCTACGGTAAAAAATGATTGAAGTCCTAAAAGATAATACGATGTTTTAAGTATTTTTGAAAGAGCCGATTCTTTTATTCCGTAATCTTCCATAAAAATACGGGCATCTTCTTCTTCCAGCGACGACATTTCGTATTCTATTTTTGCAAAAAACGGAATTACGGTAGCTCCCTTGTCTTTTATTTCTTTATCAATTTTGCTGATTACAGAGTCCATATCCGCTATGGAATTTTCGTCCATATTTACAGCAACGGAAAGCGGTTTTAATGTAAGAAGCTGATAACCGGAAAGGGCTTTAATTTCATTTTCGTCAAGATTGAGCGTCCGCAGCGGAAATTCTTTTTCGCAATGTTCGTAGCATTTTTGAATTATAGGCATTTCTTTTTTTAATTTTTCGTCGCCGCTTTTTTTAATATCTTTTTCCAACTTTTCAATTCTGTTTTCTAAAAACGAAAGATCTGTTAAAAGAAATTCTGTTTCGAGGAAAAGGATATCTCGCACAGGGTCGATATTATTCAACGGATGCGCAACCGAATCACTTTCGAACTGGCGGACAACATAGAATAATGCATCATTATTTTTTACATAATTCAGAAACTGGCTAGTAATTTTAACTTTCCCGTCATCGGACATTCTTAAACCGGGCGTATCATAAACTTCTATTGTAGCGTTTACTTTCTTTTTCGGATTAAACATTTCCGTTAGTTTATCCAGCCGCTCGTCCGGAACTTTTACAACTTCCAATTTTGCTTCTTCCTTTGCTGCCAAAACCAAGTCTTCCTGAATTTTAGCAAGCGTGTTAAAGAGTGTTGTTTTCCCCGAATACTGTAATCCTACTAATCCTATTTGCATATCTTTCCTTAATTATTTTAAAATTATTCTGCTGTAACTTGTGTATGTAGTCCGATTTCCTCGAGTATTGATGAAACCTTCAAACAGTTTTGTAAATCGCCTTTAAAAACAACAGCCTTCCCTTTTACGTGGACTTCGAAAGCATATGACCTTGCTTGCGTAAAGGAGCAATTGATTGCTTTAATAAGCTGGTCGATAACCTCATTAAAAGTATGTATATCGTCATTAAACAAAGTAACGTTGAAAGGAAGAGCAATTGCTGTGTCTTCTTCAATTACCGGTTCGTACTTTTCGAAAGTTTTTGTTTGCGACATTTTACAATAAATTCTATTTAACTAGCTTTAATATAAAAAAATATAAAATTTATTTTTAGATTTATACTTTGAAATTTGAATATTGGATAGTTATATTTTAATTGTGATTAGACGATAATAAAATCGGAAATTAAATAAGAGATAAATTTTGAGCAAAGTACAAGTTGAAATATTAGGATTATCATCAAGCCCGTCAGCCGGCGGAGCCTATGCGCTGCTTCTTAAAGAATCTTTCGGACAGAGAAGACTGCCTATAATAATCGGTTCGTTTGAAGCGCAGGCCATTGCTTTGGAAATTGAAGGAATAAAACCTCCACGCCCTTTAACTCACGATCTTATCAAGCATATTTTGGATAATGTAGGCGCCACCCTTACCGAAGTTATTATTGATGAACTCCGCGATAATACTTTTTTTGCCAAACTTATAATTGAAATATCTTCAATTACAAATACTATTGACAGCCGTCCCAGCGATGCAATTGCCTTAGCCGTAAGAACAAATGCAAGCATCTATGTTACGGAAGATGTAATGCGCGCAGCATCTTTTATTCCCTCCGGAAAAGAACCCGAAGAAAAATTTGAGGAAAATTTCGATTTGGACGATGAAGATGAAGATTTTGAGGATGATGATAAATTCACCGAAGGACATTCCTCGGCTATGGCATCCGAAGAAGAAACAAAAATTGCCCAGCTTCAGGCAATGCTTCGCGAAGCAATTGAAAAGGAAGATTACGAAAAAGCCGCAAAACTGCGCGATCAAATAAACAAAATTCAAGGGACTAATAATTAATATATCTTCTCATTTTTTTTCATTTATGGTTTAATGCAATCTTTCAGATACAGACTCTTTATCCTTTCGGCATTAAGTTTTTTACTATTCTTCAGTCTCGCAACATGGCAGGCATTCTTTAATCTTTATTTCGAATCGGCAGGATATTCTGGAATCCAGATTGGAATTCTCGGAGGAATACTTCAGGCGGCTATTTTTTTCTCTTCACCTTTTTGGGGAATTGCCGGAGACCGTTTTGGAATTAAAAAAGCAGCTTCAATTTCAATTATCGGATCTTCCATACTTTTATTTTTTATGCCGCATATTGCAGGTTTTATTGCTGTACTTATTTATACTGTAATTCTATCTGCATTCATACAACCTTTAGGTTCATTAATTGACAGTCTGATAATTGCCTTTGCAAAAAATGAGATAAAAGTTTCCTACGGACAATTGCGTCTCTGGGGTTCAATCGGCTGGTCAATATCCTCTTATTTTATGGGCTGGATATTAACATTTGCAGATATAGGAATAATTTTTCCTATAGCTGCTTTTTTTACATTTTTGATGTTTGTATTGCTAATTTTTTACAAAAACGATTCGGGCAGTACAGTTAAATCCCGCGTTTCATTAAATCATTTCAATTTTGTTTTTAAAAACCGGCGGCTTATGCTGTTCTACATTCTTCTTACTTTTTCAGGTATTTGCCTTTCCCCGGTTTATTTATTTATAAATCTTTATTTCAAAGAATCCGGCGGAAATTTTGATATAGTTGGCGCAGCTTTTTCCTTGATGGCATTATGTGAAATCCCTCTGTTTTTTTACGGCAGAAGAATAGTGAAAAAATTCGGAGCTGTTAACTCGGTAATGATTTCAATCTTAATTACAAGTTTAAGATTATTTCTCTATTGGATTATTCAGGATCCGTTAGCAGCTGTATTTTTAGGACTATTACATGGATTGACTTTTACTTTGTTTTTTGTAGCTTCAGTTGAATATGTTCATAAAATCGTTCCCGATAATCTTACAGCAACCGGTCAGTCACTTATCTGGGCAGCTCATTACGGTATAGGCGTTACTTTAGGAAATATAATTATAGGAAATGTTTACGATACAATAGGCGTTCGTACTATAATGCTTTACGATTCAGTCTTTGCACTTTTAATTTTTGTTTTGTTCTATATTTTTAAGAAAAGATATCCCGATACTTCTCTACTTGATTAAGCTTTATCAAAAGACCATTTTTCCTATTTCACATTCCAAGCATCTGTTTTTTGAACAGTAGTTTCGGAACAGTTCTATCATTCCCTGAGAATATAAAGTTTTTTTTGCCAGAAATTCCAACCCAAGATTTTTCGATACATCGTGAACAATCTTGTTTTCAGTCTTTTGCTCGAACATCCCGTATATTTGTAACACTTTACGCGAAAGATCTTTTTTGCCGAAAACATCGAAATAAACCGATAAAAAAGGGAATACCACATTTGCTAATATTTCATCAGCACGCGAAATCCCAACGAAAAAATTTATTTCCGAGTTAGCAGGCTGATTGAACGCGTAATGATATTTCCAAAATCCTTCTGATTTTATAACAAACATCGAACGCAAAATATTTACAAGAACTTTAGGATTATTTACTTCAGAAAACACTTTTAAAATTTTCGATACAAAGTCGTTTTCGTCCAGTATCATTTTTGCCAGACGCGCGCCTCCGGCAATTCTTATTGTTGGGAAATTCTGCGGACGCAGCTTAAAAAAATACCATTCAATTTCGTTAATTTGCTCGCCGTCGTAAATACGTTTTATATTGTCCCAGTAACTGTTAATTTCATTAATGTAGTTGTTTATTTCTTCGTCATTTATCAACTTTTTAGGAATAATCCCCGCAACATTAAAAAGTGTAGATTCAATTATGTTTAAGAAATCTTTTTCGTGGCAGAATTTCTTAAGGAACTCCAAATTTACGAATTGAGCTAGTTTCATCATCGGATTTTTATTTTGCGAGTAGCCTAATGCTTCAAAAATCATTTCATAAATTTGTTGCTGCCATATTATGCTGTCATTAAAATCATCAGCGGTAAAATTTTTCTTATTAAAATTTTCATTTAAATCGTAGCTTATTTTCGGTTCGTTTATTTGTAATTCTTTAATAAAAGCTAATTCTTTAAGCCGCTCGAAAAGTCTTTTGCACTTTTTATTATAACGTAAAAGACCTTTTTCCTTAAGGATATTTTCTTTAATTTTTATAGCAATACTGCTGTTGTAATCGGAACATTTAAAAACTAGATTCCCGTTATCTTTTTCGAATGTTTCTTCGGTAAGCTGCTTTATTTTATCGTTTTTAAGATAAGAAGACAAACATAAAGTCGGTATTTTCCGGCCTTCCTTGCTGTAAACATAAGACTGATTCAGTTTATTAAAAAGACAGATATGAAGAATAACTCCGTTATATTTCGAATTGATATTGTGACCGTGAGTTTTCCAGTTGCTGAAATCTTTATCGATTTCAATATCCCCTGCAAGATTAAAATTGCCGATTTTTAGTTTCGCATTTTTATAATCGGGACCGGCTAAATCGTTAAATCGTTCACCTTTGTCATAAACAGTTACCTTTTCTCCGGATACAGTAAAAAGCTCGTGCTCAAACTGCTGAAGCTCCCATATTTCGTAGAGTCCTTTTTCGGTATTCAATGCCGGACTACTCATTAAAGGTTTCCTATTTTCTTTAAATGATAAATTTCAATCAAACCAGCAAATACTAAAATAAACCTTTATGTATTAAAAAATCAAAAGAAATTTTATTTTTTTAACTGTTCAATCTCATTATTCAGCTCAACAAGTTTTTTCCTCGCGGTTTTCCCGAATTGTTCAGTGCTGTCAGCATAAATTATTCCGCGGCTAACGTTTATTATAAAAGAATTATTCTCTGATCTGTTAAAAATCTTAACAACTTCTTCCAAACTTCCGCCCTGAGCTCCTACACCGGGCAAAAGGACAGGCATTTTGCCGAAAGAATTTACATTTTCTTCAAGTTCAGAGCTGTTAGTAGCTCCAAATACTAAACCGCAATTTTTTTGTTTGTTCCAATATTTAACTTTTTCTATCACTTTCTGAAAAACAAATCTGCCATCATGCAGTACAAGTTTTTCAATATCTTTATTGCTTTTGTTTGATGTAAGAGCCAAAATAAAATTCAACTTGTTTTCGTATTCAAGAAAAGGTTCAACAGAATCGTAACCCATATATGGATTAAGTGTAGAAGCATCAAAACCGAAATGATCGAAAAGCGATTTTGCATACATCTGCGAAGTGTTTCCTATATCGCCTCTTTTGGCATCGCCTATAGTTAATATTTCAGTCGGAATAAGAGCAAGTGTTTCCTGCAAACATTCCATTCCCGGAATTCCTTCTGCCTCGTAAAAAGCCAGATTCAGCTTGTAGGAAGCAGCTATATCGTAAGTATTTTCAATTATTCTTTTATTGAATTCCAATAAGGGATTTTTCGTTTTTTTTATATTTTCGGGCAACTTATTTAAATCTGTATCCAGCCCAACGCAAATATGATATCCCTTATCAATTCGATTCTGTAACTTTTGGTTTGCTTTCATAATTTTTTCATTTTATTAAACATTTTGTTTTCTGTTTTTATATATATTCATAACTATTCCAATCAAAATCATATTTTGTAAAAGTGAACTGCCCCCGTAGCTTAAAAAAGGCAAAGGAAGTCCGATAACAGGAATCAGCCCTACATTCATACCAATATTTATAGCAAAGTGTGTAAATAAAAGAGTAAGTATTCCAACTATTATCAGGCTGTAAAATGCATCTTTTACCTGCGATAGAATGTGAAGCAGCCGTATAAAAATAACAAGGAATAAAATTAGAACAGCAATTCCGCCTAAAAATCCAAATTCTTCGCCGATAACGCAATATATAAAATCCGTCCATTGTTCAGGAATAAATCTTAACTGTGTTTGATTACCATGAAGAAATCCTTTTCCGAATAACCCCCCGCTGCCAATTGCAACTTTTGCCTGCATCGCATTATAGCCCGATCCAAGCGGATCGGCAGCCGGATCAAGAAATGCTTCTATTCGTTTTTGCTGATGCGGTTTAAGAATTTTAAATAAAAAATCGAACAAAAACCCGGCCGATATATTTATTACAAATATAGTTATACTAAAAAAAAGATCTCGTTTAAAAAAGAATAACAAGCCGGCTACAATAACAAGCGATATAAGAAAATATACTGTCCCAAACAACGACGAAAACGCAACAAATCCCGGACTTAAAACAACAAATACGCTGAAAAGACTAATACCAGCCCAAAAAATCATAGTCAATGTAACAACAATAAAAACAATAGCTGTTCCCATATCAGGTTCAAGAAGTATTAAAATTATGGGTATACCGCTAATAATCAACGCAATGCCAATATCTTTTATTGAGTTAATATCCCTTTGCCTGTTTCCAAACCAATAAGCAATACTTAAAATCAATCCGATTTTTGCAAATTCGCTTGGCTGGAAACCAAAAGGACCGAAACTCAGCCAGCTTTTTGCCCCGTAAACTGTTTTTCCTGCAAATAAAACAACCAAAAGCATTGCAATTGAGATAACATATAACGGCACAACCGAAAGACGAAGTATTTGTTTTGGAAGAAAAACAACAGTAATAAGAAAAATAAATGAGCCGACTGCCCAATAAAGCTGTTTCTCAAAATTACCATATGCAGTCGGGTGATTTAAGGTAGAGCTGTAAATTGCCATCAAACCAAAAGTAATGAGCGCAATGATTGAACCTAAAACCCAGAAGTCGAATTTATCCTTTATATTATAATCTATTCTCACATCAATCCTCTGTAACCTGAGCAATTGTGCTTGTCGATCCCGAAACGTCATCGTCAGTTACTTTTAAGTATGTTTTCATTACTTCTTTTGCAACAGGGGCGGCGTGAGTTCCGCCATAACCTGCATTTTCAACAATTACTGCTACTGCAATTTTTGGGTCTTCGTAGGGTGCAAAGCCTACAAACAAAGCGTGCTCTTTCCCAAAAGGATTTTGCGCCGTACCGGTTTTTCCTGCAATGGAAAGATTTTTCATTCTTATATGTCCGGCAGTTCCGTTTCCGTTAACCACAAGGTACATTGCTTTTTTTACAATTTCAAAAGTATGTTCGCGTAAGCCCAGATTTATATTTTTATAATCGAAAGCGTGAAAAGCACCTTTTTTATCTATGTATCCCTTAACCAAGTGAGGTGTTCCGGTTGTGCCGTTATTTGCAATCAGCGAAACATAATGCGCCAGCTGAAGCGGTGTTACTCCAAGCTCTCCCTGCCCTATTCCAAGATTAATTACTAAACCTTCCGACCATTTTCCTTTTCCAAAAACTCTGTCGTAATATTTTCTATCGGGACAAATTCCGCTCATTTCTTCACCGATATCAAGTCCTAACTTTTGCCCGAACCCAAACTTATGCGCATATTTCGACCACTTATCAACTCCCAAGCTTAGTGCAAGTCTGTAAAAAAAAGTGTTGCAGCTATGTTCAATTGCTCTTTCTACTTTTATGTTTCCGTCAACATGCAAACACTTAAAAAATCTTCCGCCGTAATTTAATCCGCCGCCGCAAAAAAGCGTTGAATTTTCATCAATAATTCCTTCTTCAAGAGCTGCAATAGCTCCAACCATTTTATGAGTTGAACCCGGAGAATAAATTGACGCAGTAGCTCTGTTAAACAGCGGTTTGGAAGGATCTGTTGTAAGTTTGTTAAAGACATCGCGTGTAGTAACTGTTGCAAAATCAGCAAGATTATATTCCGGAGCGCTGACCAAAGCAAGCACTTCACCGGTTTTGGGATCTAAAGCAACAACGGCTCCTCTTTTACCTTCCATCAGCTTTTCTGCAATTTTTTGTGTTTCGGCATCTATCGATAAAATAAGATCATAACCTTTAACCGGAACTTTATCGCTTTTCCCTTCATCATATCTGCCAACCATTTTCTGGCGGGCATCAACAACATAATATTTAACGCCTTTTTCACCGCGTAAATATTTTTCGTAATATTTCTCAATTCCGCTGAATCCTATTAAATCTCCCGGAACATATCTTCCTTTTTCTTCATTAAGTTTATCCGGCGGAACTTCTTTGATATAACCGAAAATGTGTGAGCCGTTTACTCCGTAGCTATAATCGCGTTGCAGTTGTATTTTGTAGGATAGTCCTTTCAGATATTCCTCATGTTCTTCAATCCAGGCTATAGTCTGAAAATCAATATCTCGTTTAATATTTCGCGGTGAGTATTTTGAATAATATCTGTTCAAATATAAAATTCTGCTTACATAACCCGGTTGTTCGTTTAATATTTTCTCAATCATCGGATTAAAAGAAGTATCGTAATATGCAGGGGTAATTTGCAGAGTAAATGCTGGTTTGTTGCTGACAAGTACATTTAAATTGCGGTCGAAATATGTACCTCTCGGAGCATCTGTTTCATATCCTTTTATGCTGTTGTCTCTCGATTTCAGATCGTATTGTTCTGTTTGCAGAATTTGCATTGTAAAAAGCTGAATAACCAAGAGAGAGAAAAAGCCAATTATTACAGTTGTAAGAATTCTTTTTCTAACTAAAGACCCAAAAGCATCCATTATATTTCCAACCGATTTTTAGGTGTAAAAATTATTATCGGCACGCTTAAAGCTGATGTGTAAACAGCTGGAATTAGTCCGTATTCGATTATTAAACTAACAATATTTAACGGAAGTTTATTGCTTTCGAGCAACGACTTAAAAAAGGATGATATCAATGCGCTTATAAGTACAATTAAAACAAATTTGTAAGAACTAAAAAAAAGACTTTTTTTATTCTGATTATAAAATAAACCCGAAATAAAAGATGCCAGAGTAAGCGAAAACATTGATATTCCCAAAATTCCGCCAGAAACAATATCATATATAAAACCAAAAATAAACGCCAAAATACTTCCTTTTATTAAACCGCTGCTTAATGTTATATACACAACCATAATCAAAATTAAATCTGGTCCGATATAATTAAAAGTCAAAAATCTGTCAGTTAAAATCTGAAGTATTAAAACTGGAATAAATAAAACTAAAAGAAAAAGATAATTTTTCATTTATCATCCCTTTTTATCATAAGATTGAATTCTAGGCTGTCAATCTCTTTACTGCGAATGAAAGGATAAACAAAAACATTCTGTGCCCTGGAAAGATCTGCGAACGTGGAAACAATAACATTGCTTACTAAACCAGATTGATCAGTTTCCTTTTTCACAATCAAACCTACAGGTATTGAAGGTGGAATAAGCGTGCTGAAATCGGAGGTAACAATTCTGTCTCCCAATTCCATATCGTATGTTGAGGGTATATTTTTAATAATAAGATTTTTACCATTCCAATTTAAAACCCCGTTCACCAAAGAACGTTGATTTGTAACTGCAATATTCAAATCCACATTCCGCAAAGTACGAACAACAGAAAAACTTCCGGAACAGCTATAAACTATCCCGACCAGCCCTGTCTCGGTTAAAACCGGCATCCCTTCTTTAACCCCGTCATTCTTTCCGGAATTTATAATAAAATTCCATCTGGGCATTGTTATTTTTTTTGAAACAATTTCTGCCGGAATAAGATCTTTCGGAATACTTTTTTTGAAATTCAAGAGAGTTTTCAATTCTTCGTTTTCTTTTTTGTAATTTCTAAGATTATTTACTTCAAGCATCAATTTAGCATTGATTTTTTTCTGGTTTTGCAATTCCTCATCATCTTTCAGAAAATCAGAGGCAGAACTTAATGAGCTTTTTAGAAAGGCCACTGCTGCAAACGAAATAGTCTTAAATCTTTTAATTTCACTTTTATCGTTTTGCGAGATTACAACAAGACTTACTAAAAGTAATATTATTGTAATTATATACTCTTTTGCATTAAAAAAAAAATTGCGGATATAATTAAACATCAGTATTGTCTGTTTCGGATAAATACTTTTGAATATTTGTTTATCTGATCGATGGCTTTGCCTGCACCGCGGACAACTGCAGTTAAAGGATCGTCTGCAACGTGGACAGGAAGATTTGTTTCCATTCGGATACGTTCATCCAAACCTTTTAATAAAGCTCCTCCGCCGGAAAGCATAACACCTCTGTCAAGAATATCTGCCGAAAGTTCAGGCGGCGTTCTTTCGAGGGTCTGTTTAACTGCTTCAACTATCTGACTGATATTTTCATTCAAAGCTTCTCTTATTTCAACGGAACTTACTTCACTTGTTTTAGGAATTCCGCCTACAAGGTCGCGTCCTTTAACTTGAATAGTGATTTCCTCTTTAAGCGGCACTGCTGAACCGACTTCGCATTTTATCGATTCGGCTGTTCTTTCGCCAATAAGAAGATTATAGTTTTTCTTAAAAAACTGCATTATAGCATTGTTCATTTCATCGCCGGCAATACGGATAGATTCTTCGTTTACAATTCCGGATAAAGCAATTACAGCAATTTCAGTTGTACCGCCGCCGATATCGATAATCATATTTCCAACAGGCGCATCAACATCAATTCCAACGCCTATAGCAGCAGCCATAGGTTCGGCAATAAGATGGACTTCTTTTGCGCCGGCATGCTCGGCACTGTCGCGAACAGCTCGTTTTTCTACCTCGGTAACTCCGCTGGGAACAGCAACTACAATCCTTCTTGCCGAAAGAAAACCTGTACTTACTTTTTTTATAAATGCTCTTATCATTCCTTCTGCAATTTCAAAATCGGCAATTACGCCATCGCGCATCGGTCGCGAAACACGAATTTCTCTGTGTTCTCTTCCCTGCATTTCTTTTGCCTGGTTACCCAAAGCTATTATTCTTTTAGTGTTGCGGTCGAATGCAACAATTGAAGGTTCGTTAAGAACAATTCCTTTGCCTTTTATATGGATTAAGGTATTTGCAGTACCCAGATCCATTGCTATATCATTCGAAAAAAAATCAAAGATTCCCATCTGTCACCTTAATGTTTGAAGTTTCTAATTCCGGTAAATATCATTGCTAAATTATGTTTGTCAGCCGCTGCTATAACTTCTTCGTCCCTTACAGATCCGCCTGGCTGAATTATAGCGGTAATTCCATTCGAAGCAATTTCCTCAACACCGTCGGCAAAAGGAAAGAATGCATCCGAAGCAGCAACTGCACCGTTAAGATCGAACCCTTGTTCTTTTGCTTTACGCGCTGCAGTTTTTGTTGAATCTACGCGCGACATTTGTCCGGCGCCCACACCTACAGCTCTGTTGTTTTTTACATAAATAATGGCATTCGACTTCGTATGTTTGCAAATTACCCAAGCCAAACGTAAATCTGATAATTCCGAAGGAGTAAAATTCCTCTTTGTAACAACTTTCAGGTTTTCTTCCTTCAGCTTCGAAAAATCTTTATCCTGAAGAATTATTCCGCCTGGAACCGATTTAAATAGATATTTTTTTTCATCTTTGTTTTTAATTTTCAATAATCTTCTGTTTTTCTTTTTTAACAGCTCGGTTAATGCATCCTCATCATAATCGGGAGCAACAATTATTTCCAAAAATATCTCGTTCAATTTTTGTGCGGTTTTAAGATCTACTTTGCTGTTAAAAGCTACAATTCCTCCAAAAGCCGAAACTGGATCGCAGCTTAAAGCAGCTTCGTAAGCATCAAAAATATTTTGCGCTACTGCTGCGCCGCAAGGATTTGTATGCTTTATTATTGCGCACGATATTCCTTCCATATCAAGTACAATTTCGGCTGCAGCATTCAAATCGATAATATTATTATACGATAGTTCCTTTCCGTGAAGAATTTCGTAATAATCATAAAAATTTCCGTACAATGCTGCGCTTTGATGTGGATTTTCTCCATATCTTAATTCGGAAGAAACAGGAAGATTTAATCTGAAATTTTTCTTAGGCAGATTAAACTCATCTTCAAAAAAGTCGGCAATAAGAGTATCGTAAAATGATGTATGCGAAAAAGCAGCCGAAGCAAGTTTTTCGCGCGTGGAAAGTTTAATTTCGCCGGATTCAAGTTCCGTTAAAAAATCTTCATATTGTTCAGGATTAGTTAATATGCTCACATATTTATAATTTTTTGCGGCAGCCCTTATTAAACTTGGTCCTCCGATATCAATATTTTCAATTTTTGTATCAAGCCCTATATCTTTTCTTTTTACAACTTCAGGAAACGGATAAAGGTTAACACAAACTATATCAATTGGGAAGATATTGTTTTCTTTAGCTTCGCGGATATCATTTTCTTCACCGCGTCTCATCAAAATTCCGCCAAAGATGCGGGGCTGTAAAGTTTTTACTCGTCCGTTAAATACTTCCGGGAACGATGCGTAATTCTCAACCAAGACACAAGGAATTCCGGCTTCTTTAAGCATTTTAGCGGTTTTACCAGTTGCAAGAATCTCGTATCCAGCTTTAACAGTTCTTTCTGCAAAAGTCTCTATATTTTTCTTATCTGAAACACTCAGCAATGCATATTTTTTCAATTTAGACCTCATTATTCCGCAATATATACGCGGTTATTTTTAATACTTATTTTATTTTCAGAAATTTTTTTAATTACAAACGGTAAAAGGATATGTTCTATTTTCAATACTCTTTCAGCAATTTCATCTGGAGTTTTAACATCCGAAATATCAACTGCTTTTTGAGCGATTATTTTTCCGTTATCATAAATTTTATCAACAAAATGAACTGTTGGCCCGGATATTTGGCAGGAATTTTCGAAAACTGCTTTATGAACATTCATTCCATACATTCCTTTTCCTCCGAACGACGGCAAAAGAGCAGGATGGATATTGATTATTTTATTCGGAAAATTTTCAATCATTTCATCGGGTATTTTTTTCAGAAATCCCGCAAGAACAATTAAATCTGTTTTAAGTCCGCATAATATTTGTATCAAATTTTCATAATTAATGCTTTGAGGATCTTTTTCCGATACAAATAATGTTTTTATTCCCAATCCTTCAGCATAATCTAATGCAGGACAATCCTTTTTATCGCTGATTACAGCGGAAATCTCTACATTTTCAAGCTGATGAGGAATTGAATTAATTATTGCTTTCAGGTTCGATCCCCTGCCTGAAACAAATACAGCTATTTTTAACATAACCTTCAAATTTTAAATGTTAAAACTACCTAAATATTTAAGAAATATCAATCCGGTAAAAGGGTTAAATAAAAGAATTTAACAAATAATTTATCTTTTTTTAGGAATGTGATTTTTAAGCCTGGTTATTCCAGCTTTTGTGTCGTCGTTTGAATAACTGCTTTCTTCAGCCGATTCAAGATATTCAACCGCTTTTTCTTTGTTACCCAAATAATTTTCGGAATTTGCCAGGCACAATAAAGTCGCGGCTTTTATCCACTTAAACGTCTTATATTCTTTTTCCGCAGCATTTTTTGAATGTATAACTGCAAGTTTGAAATTCCTTTTTTTTAGATAGGCTTCCGCTGTTAAATATTCGGCATAGCCTTTCAATTCTCTATTTTTAATTTCACTTATTCTGTCGTTTAAGGATTTAATTACTTTTTCATATTCCCCGGTATATAAATTGTTTTCGCTTGCAATAATCTCTCTTATATCTTCAATAAAACCGTTTTCGATAAAATAACCTGCAATTTTTGCGGCGTATTCATCCTCAGCTATATCCTCATTACCTTCTTTTGCAAGCTGAAGATTTTTCTGAAAATATAAATTATCTTTTTTATATCCGTAACATAATGCCATCCTTAAATTTGCAATCCCCGTATAATCAAGCGAATGAGTCATTTTTAAGAATAATTCGTAATAACTTAAAGCTTTATCGTAACTGTTTCTTCTGAAATAAATATCACCTAGCAAAAAATTGGAGTAAGCCAACGTTTGTTTGAATTTAGGATTGTCTGTCTCAATTATTTCTCTCAACAATATTTCAGATTCCTGAAGTTTGTGCAGCTTAATTTTAATTATAGCAAGCTGATATTTGAATAAAATGTTTTCGGGATACTTTTTAACCAGCCTGCTCATAATATCGGATGCTGTGTCATATTCGGCGCAGTATTCCGTTAAAATTCTTCCGTAATGATATTCAGCTTCCGGATCGGGATTATCAGCTTTCGCCGCTTTTCGGATATAACCCAAACCTTCCTCTTTATCACCCGATAATCCTGTAATTGAAATTGCAAATTTTAAAAATCCAGGGACAAAAGAAATTGTATATTTAAAAATGCCGTACCAAAGATATGCATTATAAAGTTTAGGATTTTCATCAATGCTCTCTTCAAAATAGCTCATTGCCGATTTGGTTTTGAAGAATGCAGGGAAAGCTTCGCGGTTATATGCGTTTCCAACTGCAAGCTGAGCGTTAAGTTCGCCTATAACAGCCTTTAATTCGGCACTATTCTTCTTCTTTTTGAGTAGTTTTTCACCTTTTTCGATTCCGGTTTCGCAGTACTTCTTTACGGTTACGAATTCATTCGCATCGTTTGTTCCTAAATAAAACCAAAGATGCATTTTTGCCTTTTGTAAATAGGCATAAGGCTGTTCGGAATCCATTGAGATTAGTTTATTAAATTCTTTTTCAGCTTCTTTAAACTGGAAATTAAGGGATAGCTCGATGCCTTCATTTAATATATTTTTATATTCTTCGCTTTGTCCGAATAGTTTTATAAAGGACACAAAAAAAACAATTACTACAATTCTCATATTTTGCTTTTTTTAGAATAAATTACCGAAGCCTTTATAAATTCACGAAACAATGGATGTGCATTTGTTGCTCGCGATTTTAATTCAGGATGAAACTGGCAGCCTATAAACCACGGATGATTTGCTAATTCAATCATTTCCACAAGATTTCCATCCGGTGATAATCCGCTTATTATAAGTCCTTTTTCTTCAAGAATTTTCTTGAAATCGTTATTTACTTCGTAACGATGGCGGTGCCGTTCGGAAATAACTTCTTTTTGGTAAGCTTCAAATGAACGGGTGCCTTTTTTTAATTTACAGGGATATGCACCCAGACGCATTGTTCCGCCTTTATTTTTTATTTTTTTCTGTTCGGGCATTATGTGAATAACGTTGTAATTGTTCTTTACAAACTCTGCGCTGTTTGCCTTGCTTATTCCGCATACATTCCTGGCATATTCTATAACGGCACATTGCATGCCTAAACAAATTCCGAAGAAAGGAATATTATTTTCGCGGGCATATTTAATAGCTTCAATTTTACCTTCAATACCGCGCTCGCCAAATCCTCCCGGAACAAGAAGTCCGTCAAGTCCGGTCATATATTTCTCTGCTCCGTTTATTTCAATATCTTCCGAACTAATAAAGCAGATGTTTACTTTACAATTATTTTCGGCTCCGCTGTGTATAAAGGCTTCGTTTATGCTTTTATATGCGTCTTTGTAATCGGTATATTTTCCGCAAAGCCCTATATTTATTTCATTCTCAGGATTTTTAATTCTATTTACAAAATGCGTCCATTTATCAAGATTTATATTTATATCCGGCAATTTTAAATACCTTAGTACGGAAAGATCCATTTTTTGCTTGTAAAGCATTAAAGGGACTTCATAGATTGTTGAACAATCGTATGCCGAAATAACAGAATCTTCATCAACATTTGTAAACAATGAAATCTTATTACGCAAATCGCGCGAAAGTTTTTTTTCCGAACGGCAAACTAAAACTCTGGGCTGAATTCCCACTTCCTGAAGATTTTTTACGCTGTGCTGTGTAGGTTTTGTTTTCATCTCGCCGGCAGATGGAATATACGGCACCAAAGTAACGTGAATGCTTAAAACATTTTTTCTTCCGAGTTCAAGAATTAATTGTCTTATCGACTCTAAAAAAGGAAGACTTTCAATATCACCAACAGTTCCGCCGATTTCATTAATTATGATATCGTATTTACCCGAATCGCGCAATTCCAGCATTCTTTTCTTAATTTCGTCGGTTATGTGCGGAATTACCTGAACAGTACCGCCGAGATAATCGCCACGACGTTCTTTGGAAATAACTTCGTAATAAACCTGACCGGTTGTTGTGTTATTTGCGCGGGACATACTTTCATCCAGAAACCTTTCGTAATGTCCTAAATCGAGGTCAGTTTCAGCGCCGTCATCGGTAACATAGACTTCACCGTGCTGAAAAGGACTCATTGTACCAGGATCGACATTGATGTAAGGATCGAACTTTTTTATTGTTACATTATAGCCGCGGAGTTTTAATAATAAACCGAGCGAGGAAGCTGTAATTCCCTTTCCAAGCGAAGAAACAACTCCTCCTGTTACAAATATGAATTTAACTAATTTTTTTGATGCCATTTTACCTTCAATATTTTATTATTTAAAATAATTCCGCTTAAAAAAATACAAAAAATCTCTTAAAGCTTTTAAAAATATTTAAGGATTTTAAACTTTTTTTTATAAATCTATTTTGAGTAATAAACTTAGTTATTAAGGTTTTTTACCAATCCCGAATATTTTTTTTCGATTTTAAAGCCGAATCTGTAAAAATATTCAGGTCGGAAAAATCCGGTTGTTATTGTATCAAAATGCTCATCTTTCATCCGGTTGAAAAACTCGCTCATTAGTTTTTCGCTTATTCCTTTCTTCCGGTATTTATTTGCAACAACAATTTTTTCAATATGAACTACATGGGAATCGACAATAAAATAATAAAGTCCGCCAATAATATAACCTCTTTCCGAAATTGCAACAAGAAACTGATGCTCCGGACGGAATTGAATTATCAGATTCGATTCCGTAAAAAGCTGATGAAGCTTCGAAATTTCGCGCGGACTTATCGGTTTGCGGATGCGGTATTCCGCTCCGTCTGAATCTTCAAAATTAACAACAAGATTGGCAGATTGAAATCCTTCTGCTTTCGGCTTAATAAGAACAGCTGTATCGGTAGGCTTAATGTGCGGATAACTCAATCTTATCAAGAAGAATGACTCTCTTTCCGAAATTTCACATTCACTTTGTATTAAAGAAATTTCGGATAAAAACTCTTCATTGGCAACAATACTGTTTTTTTGTTTTTGCACAAGTTCGTATAGCATCAATTTAAGTTTCTCATTGGATTTTTCGAAAACTGTTTCCACAAAAAATTTCGTTCTGGTTTCAGGAAAAGCTTTCTCTAATTCGTACAAATTATATGTTTCAAATAATTCTGCCAGCATTTGAGCTTGAGCATTTAACGAAGCATTCTGATTAAGCAAAAACCATCTGTGAAATCTTTTTATAGCAAAATACGATTGCTTGGGAATGAATCCTTTTGTTTTTACATATTCAATAAAGTTGTTATTAGTATCTTTAATTTCTCTGTAAAAATCTTCATTATCAGTTTTTTCAAGTTCGTTATTAAATTGATAAAGGATTTCAAGTCCTGCTTTTTCTCCAAATGTATTTATCACGCCTGAAAATATGAAATTCCAAATGCCTTTAATTCTGATATGCGAATACTTCTTTTCGCAAGGTTCAATAAATTTAAAATATAAATTCAGGAACAAATCTTTAAGCGATTCTACTTTTGTCATTTCGGCAAAGGATACAAATCTGGTTCCTGTTTGATAATCGTGCAGAGGGATTAAAATATTTCCCGGAGTGGCGTCCGATATTTTAAGACTTTTCCCAGTAAGTTTCCAAAAATTCATATAAGCGGCAGAAGCATTCCAAACAAAAAATGGCCATAAATTATACATCCGCTTATTCGATGCTTCTTCGTTTTTGCGGTATTCGCTCCTGAAAAATTTATCTACAGTCATTCCAGGTATAAACTTCTGGCTCCACAAATCATATTCTTCCCAATAGCCTCCGAAATCCTCAACCATTTCTTGTACATAATTACGGGAACCTGCTAAAATAAGCCAGTTAATTTTATCTCGGATTATTTGTTTATCGTAGTTTTGGTTTAAATTCAGAATTAAATCGAAAGAACCTTGAAGTCTGGTTTGAACAGAAATTCTGTAAACAGTTTTATAACTGTTGCCGTTATAAAAACTTATATAAACTCCGCCTGGCAAAATGTTGTTAAGTCTTATCAATGTCCCTTTCGAAAATAAAAATATGGATTCGCGTATAACTGCAGTATAAGTAAGCGCGTTTCTTATTCTTTCTTTATCTTCAGTGTCAATCCCTTCCTCAAATATCATCACATCATCCCAAGTATACTCTTCTCCGGTTTCTATATCCACTGCTATAGTCTGGTTTACACCCAGCCACTTCCTGAAACCTTCGCGAATATTAGTACGGGTTATTGTTGCAATCTTAACAATATTTTTTAAATCGTGTTCCACCTGATACTTAACAAGAAAAATTCTAACTGCCTCATATTTAGCCGGGTGAAATATTCCAAACCATTCAACCAATTGAAACAAATTATAAATAAGGCTTCCTTCGTTTACAACAATATTTCCGGCATCCCTTATTTCGGATTCTACAACAGTTTTAATAGCGTCGAAAGTATCTTGGTTGTCTTTAAGATTTACTATCTGCTCAATTATAATTTCATCCAATATCTTATGGTCGTAACTGAGATAAATTTTAAGTAGTTTTACCAACCCTATTTCACTTACAGCTTTTAAAGCAACTTTAAGCATTTCTCTGCGCACCATAAAGCATTCAGTAAGATTAGGAGTTTGAATAATATCTATAACGTATTTATAAACCGGAAGAGTGTTATCGCGCAAAATCAATTCGAGATAACGGGCTGCAATTATGGCGCTGGCTTCATCGCAATGATGCATTATAAGCACAGCAATGTGCAAACCGGCAAGTGATTTTTCATTTGAAACGATAAGGAAATTAAGTTTTTTAATTAAATCGTGATCTGTTTCGCGGACAAGATTAATAGAATGAAAAGATATTCTTGGATCTTTTTTGGATTGTCTGTACCATTGAAATATCATATCATTTGTAAAATCAAGCAACTCTTTATTGCCTAACCAGTATATCGGATTTGTTAAAAATGTCTGCAAATCAATATAATCAGATGAAATCACATAATTGAAATCGCCAATCCGAAAAATTTTCTTTTCTTTATCAACAAGACGGATTGTAAGCTGTAAATCAAGTTTTGGAATGCAAAGTGAATTGTATTTTACAGCAATATCTCGTGAAAGGCTACCCACTTCACGTAAAAACCAGTTGGGTATTCTAACATCATACTCATCAACAGCAAGTTCAATATATTCCTTCAAATACATTTCTTCAATAACAGAATTGAAGTTTTTCTCGATGTTTCTTCTTTTATAAGTCCCCTTAGGTGTCAATTCTCCGGCTTCAAGCGAAAACGGACGGTCAATAATTCTGAAATTTAAAATCCTTTCAAACGGCGCCAGAAAATTATTCACGGTAACAACCACAGAAGCAAAATATTCTCTCTGCTGCGAAGTATCCATTCCTGCAAGATGTGCCTGATTGGATTCGTAATCGGGATAAATTAATACAGTGTTATAAGGACGGTGATCGCCTACGAGGAAAACCTGTTTAACAAAATCAAAATCGAGAAAATAATTCTCAATTTTCTGAGGAGCAATGGTTTCGCCTTTTATGTTTTTGTAAATTTCTTTTTTTCTGTCGATTATTTCAATGTAGCCAAATTCATCAATTTTCATTATATCGCCGGTGGGAAACCATCCGTCCGCATCAAAAGTCTCTTCGTACAGCTGATCAAAATATCCTTTCATCACATACGGACCTTTAATCAGCAATTCACCGTCTTCGGCTACTTTAATCTTTATTCCGGGCAACGGTCCGCCCAGAGAATTCTGTATATAATTACCCGGAGTTGTCATTGTAATTCCGCCGGTGGCTTCAGTCATTCCGAAGCCGCTCATAAGTTCTATTCCGTAACGCTGAAAAAATTGGAAAATCTCTGGAGATAAAAATCCTGCTGCCGATAATCCTCTTTTTAATTCACCTCCGGTTACTTCTTTTATTTTATTAATTATATCATTTTCCTCGCCGAATTCAATATCAACGCGATGACTGATATATTCGTAAATTTGAAGCCATTTTTTCGGGATGCTTATAAATACGGTCGGTTTAACCAACTGCATGCTTGCAACCATTGTTTCAACAGAAGGATTTTCCATAAAAATATATTCCGAAGCCCAAAAAACAGCGCCTGTTAATTCTAAATATCTTCCAAATGTATGATAAAGCGGAAGATAGCATAAAAATCTGTCGTTCTCCCCTATTTCGGGTATAGCCATTGCCCGGCAAAATCTTTTATAAACAATGTTATGATACGAAAAAACTATACCTTTAGGTTCGCCGGTTGTACCCGAAGTGTACATTATTGTAGCAGTATCCAGAACATTGATATTTTTCTCTTTTTGTAAATTCCTTTTTATTTCCTTTTCAGGTGCTGATTTCAGGAATTCTTCAAATGAAATCACATATTCTTCGGCACTGGTTCCTTCCAATAAAATTACTTTTTTCAGGCTTTTAACATCGTTTTTAATTGTTTTAATTTTTGCCAGCTGTTTTTCGTCATCTACAATTATTACAGGCGATTTTGTTTCATCCAAAATCATCCCTGCATGCTTTGCAACAGAATTTGCAGGAATCATAATATTGATTATTCCGCTGTAAAGACATCCCAAATCGAAAAAAGCCATTTCGGGACTGTTCTCAAGCAGAAAAGATACATATCCGTCGGGCTGCCCTATCGATTCGAGCAATGATTTTAAATTTGAGGAATATTTTTTTATTATCTGGTCTGTTTCTTCCCAACTGTAAGATATTTCTCTTTTCCCTTTTAAAACCCGCAGAAGGTTTTTCTTTTGATAATCATTAACTCTTTGTTCAAACAATCTGCTAAAAGTAAAGTTGCTTGCAACTATAAGCTTGTCAATTAAATCATCCCATCTTCTTTCGTTTCGTATCTTGGTTAAAAACTGAGGTAAACGAAAAAGATTAAGATACGAATAAATAAAGTGATTAAGCATTTCGCTATAATCGGGTTTGATTTTTAAGAGGTATTCGCCAAGCTGGTAATAGGTTTCAACATTAGCTTTTTCCATCACTGGATAAGCGAGATGCGAAGGAATTGCAAATGAGAAAATATCTATTGCTGTTATAAAAGAATCGTTTTTTTCCTTAAAAAGATTTTTTGTAATTATTTCTTTTAAAAACTCATCAAAGCAGAAAACAATTTCACTTATTTGTTCTTTTTTATGAGAAGCGCTGCTCCATAAAAAAGCCTCGCGTAGCTTTGTCTCATCCATCAATTGCATTCCTTTTTTTGCAAGAATTTATTTTTTGATTCCTGCAATTTCTTCAAGCATATCAGTAGTAAGCGATTTCGGTCTCTCGAGTGGATAACCCAAAGCACGTGCCCAAATTATGTTGGCACACACACCAAGGGCTCTTCCTACACCGAAAAGCACTGTATAAAAATCGTATTCTTTAACCCCATAATGCCATTGTATTACCCCGGACTGAGAATCTACATTTGGCCATGGATTTTTCGCTTTTCCTTGTTCAAGTAAAATAGGAGGAACAACTTTGTAAAGCATATCCACATATTTGAATATGGGGTCTTCATGTAAATGTTTAAGACTGAATTCCCTCTGAGCCATGTACCTTGGATCAGTTTTGCGAAGCACAGCATGCCCGAATCCCGGAATTACGTGTCCGGATTTCAGTGTATCCCACACGAATTTTTTCATTTCATCTTCGGTAGGAATTTTTCCGCCCATTTTATTCATAACATCTTGAATCCAGCGAAGCACTTCCTGATTTGCCAATCCGTGCAAAGGACCAGCCAGTCCGTTAAGCATTGCAGAAATTGAATAATATATATCGGATAAAGCGCTTGCAACGAGATGTCCTGTATGAGCACTTACATTTCCGCTTTCGTGATCGCTATGCAAAATAAAATATAACCGTGAAACATCATCGTAAGGTTCCGAAACGCCCATCATATGAGCAAAATTTTCGCCCCAATCGGCATTATTTAAAGACGGAATTACACTTCCGTTTTTATATTTTAGGCGATAAATAAATGCAGCTATTTCCGGCAATTTTGCCATAAGATTTAAAGAGTCTTCGTATGTAGGATCCCAATAATCATTTTTATTTAATCCGTTTTCGTATCTCTTAACAAACACAGATTCGCGCTGCATTGTAATTATTGCGGCCGAAAGCATTGTCATTGGATGAGAATCAATAGGAATTGCACGTATAACATCAAAAACATATTCGGGTACTTTTTTGCGGCTTTCAAATTCGTTAACAACAAGCTGAATATCTTTTTCATCAGGGATATCTCCAGTAAGTAAAAAGAAAAAGAATCCTTCAACATAGGGCATTTCCGATCCGGGAACTTTTGGAAGTTTTTCAAGCACTTCAGGAATTGTCAATCCTCTGAATCTTATTCCCTCCTGCGGATCGAGGTATGAAATATCAGTTGTCATAGATTTAATATCGCGCATTCCGCCGATTATCTGCCCGATATTAACTTCATCAACTTTAACTTCGCTGAATTCTTTTAATAATCTAGCTGTTCTCGGACGCCAGGCTACAATTTTTTCAAAAAGCTTTTCTTTCAATGCGGTCATGGTGTCCCCCAATTTTTAATTTAGGATTTTAAATTCTTTCAATAAACAAAAATAATTCTAAATATAATCAGCATAAAAACATTGTCAAGTTTTTTATATTTTTCCAGCTGAATTTCTTCCGCTTTTTACAGCACTTTCAATTGTTGACGGCAAATCTGTATTTGTCCAATCTCCTGCTATAAATAAATTTCCAATATTTTCTTTTATTTTTTCTCTTATTACAGAAGATTCCTCAGTAGACATAAATGCGGCTCTTTTTTCTTTAATCACAATAAAGTCTGTAATAAGGCTTTTGCAAAAACAAGGAAAATAATCTTGAAGTTCATTTGTTGCAAAATTAGATATTTCCTCATCATTCATTTTCAGAAATTCATTTCCGGCGCTTATTACAAGATTTAGATGAGTTTTTTTATTAAAAACCCAATGAATTTTCGAACCCATTAAAGCATAAATATCTTTATTAAATCCATTTTCTTTTAATTTAAAATGAATATTTATTATCGGGGCTGTTTCAAGCTCATTAATATTAAGTTCTTCAACAATATGCTCCGGTAAAATTTTCTGCAACGCAGGTATCGGAACAGCGCAGAATACATAATCAAATTCCGGATATTTATTTTTATTTGTTACAATTCTTACTGCTTTATCCTTTTCAAAATTTACTGAAATAACTTTTTCGGAACTTTCTATTCTACATCCTTTTTCAATCAAATACTTTTTACATCCCACAGAGAAAACTTCATCCAAAGGCTGCGAAGGCAAAAGAAAAAGATAATTATCTTTTTTCATAAATACTGTTTTCAGAATTTTTAAAAATATTCCTGCCGAAGCTTTCTTTATTGGCGTGTTCAGCATACTAACAGCTAATATTTCCCAAAAATTTGAAATGATTTTATCCGATTGGTTATTCTTTTTTAGCCAGTTGTAAATGTTTATTTCTTTAAGTTTTTCTGGATTTATTACAGGCAGTTTTACAAATAATGCTAATATTTTAATTCTTTCGCGGAGATTAAATCCGTTAAATCTCAGCAGCGAATACAAAAGATTAAAAGGATAAAATTTTTCGGTAATCCGAAGAAAGGCTATTCTGCCGCCGCGGCTTACAAAGGGAATTTCCAGAATATTTTTTAATTCGGTTTTTTCTATTCCGCCAGTAATATTTAAAAAATTCAGAGTATCTTTATAACAATTCAACATTAAGTGCTGACCATTATCAATCTTTAATCCGTTCCACTTAAAAGAATATGTTCTGCCGCCAAGCTTTGGCGATGCTTCCAGAACTGTAACTTTATGCCCCGATTCTGCCAGGTTTGCGGCAGCTGATAAACCGGAAATTCCTGCTCCTATTACTATACAATCAGCCATCAGTAAATAAACTTATATTTTGCCCATACCCCTAAAGCGATAAACAGTTTTTCTGCTTTCGAAACATTTATTTTTTCTTCAAATATCCTGAACTTTTGTTTTTCAAGTTTATTTAAAAGATTAAAATAAATGTGCTGCATTGCTCTTGCAGCAAACATACTTTGTTTATCTTCAAACATAAGGTTACGGTCTGCATTATTGAAAAAAAATCTTGCCCTATCGGCTTCGTACTTCATCAACAAATAAAAATTATCGTTATATACCCTGTTAAAAACATCTTCTTCTGTATAATTAAATTTTTTTAAATCCTCTAGAGGTAAATATATTCTTCCGATTTTAGAATCGGTATAAACATCGCGTAAAATATTTGTAAGCTGCATTGCTTTGCCGAGATCAGTTGCAAATTGTTTTGCCTTTTCATTTTTATATCCGAAAATTTCGATAGACATTAACCCGACAGTGGATGCAGCTCTGTAACAATATAATTCAAGCTCATCAAAAGTCTGATACCGGCTTTTTGTTAAATCCATCTCCATCCCTTTTATCAAATCGAAAAACGGCTCAACAGGAATGGAATATTTTCTTATTGCGGCTGCAACTTCTGCCAGCAAAGGATTACCAGAACTGCCATTAAGAGCTTTTTCAAAGTCATTTTTCCAATTAATAAGGTTTATCAGCTTAATTTCATCCGAATCAGAATTTTCATCCACAATGTCGTCTGTCTTACGACAGAAAGCATAAACAGTATTCATTGCCGCGCTTTTTTCTTTGGGCAGTAAATTGAATGCATGATAAAAGCTGCTTTTGCTTTCTTTTGCTATTTTCTTCGCCTGACTCATTTTAACTAGTTATTGTTTTTAAAAATAGAATCAAATAATCTTTTTTTGATAATTTAAGATGCTCTTTAAAAACATCGTAATCCGAATGCTTTATTTTTTGCAGAATTTTCTTTCCTCCGAAAATTGTCATTTTTATCTGAAACTTAAACCTCCCCGAAAGATATGGAACAAGCTTTTCTCCTTCGTCAAACATTTTTTCAGTTCTTTCGCATTGATATTTTAATAAATCCTTGAAATTTTTTGAATAAGATGAATTTAAAATTTGCTGTTCACTTACATTGAATTTTTTAATTTCGTCTAGCGGAATGTAAATTCTGTTCTTTTTAATATCAACCGAAATATCCTGCCAAAAATTTACAAGCTGCAATGCACTGCAAATTAAATTGGAATATTCGAATGCTTTTTCATCTCGGATATTGAAAAGTTCAAGCATTATTCTTCCTACGGGATTTGCCGAATTTGAACAATACCCTGAAAGCTCGCCGAAATTTTCATATCGTATTTTCGATACATCCTGTTTAAAAGCTTTTAATAAATCAAAAAAATTATCTCTGCTAAGATTGAATTTTTTTATTGTATCATTAAGAACAAACCAAAAACCATTTTTAAAAATGTTTTTTTCACATTTTTTTAAATCATTTTCAAATTCATTAAGTAAATTAATACGTTCATCAACTGTTAATTTACCTTCATCGGCAAAATCATCGGCAGTTCGGGCAAATTGGTAAATAACAGCAACATTACTGCGAAACTTTTTAGGCAGGAAATACGAAATAACGGGAAAATTTTCGTAATGGATGGCAGCTAAATTTTCAGCCTCCTTATAGCATTTTTTCAGATCGAATTTTGGTGAAGCAGAACTTGAAATCATAAAATAATATTCGGGGGATTTTTTGTGCCCGGAGGGGGACTCGAACCCCCATCCACGTAAATGGACTAGACCCTGAACCTAGCGTGTCTACCAATTTCACCATCCGGGCAATTTTTCAATGCACAAAAATAATAACAATTACTTTTAAAAACTAATATCAAATCTTTTAAATATATTTAATATCCGCCATAATCATCATCGTCATCGTTATATTCTAAAGCTTCGTGGCTGTTTGGATTATGATTGCTGCCGGTATTACTTTCTCTGCTGTCGTATGATTTTGGTACATCTTTTAATTTTATAATATCGGTTATGGCTTCGCCGCTGCAATCGGGCGAATAAAGCCGGGGTTCACCGTCTTCTGTAATTGATGATTTACAAAATTGAACTGATACTACATTTCCGTTTTCCGGCATCTTAAAATACTCTATCGGCATTTCAATAGAATCGTATACAAATTTCATAAATCTGCCCCATATAGGCAAAGCTGCTTTCGATCCTTGTCCGTAATTACCAGTAAAACTGACCCTTCGGTCATCGAAACCAACCCATGCTCCTGCTACTATTTGGGGAGTGTAACCAATAAACCAGGCATCTCCAAATTCCTGAGTAGTACCCGTTTTACCTGCCGCAGGTCTACCCAAATAACTTCTTGCCCGTAATCCGGTTCCATGATCTATTACCGAAGTCAGCATATCTGTTATAATATATGCTGTTTCTTCCGATACTCCTTCGCTGGATTCGGGCTTGAAATTTGCGATCAGAATTCCATCTTTATCTTCTATTCTTGTTATTGCAAAAGGTTCGTTGTGAATTCCTTTATTTGCTAACGTACCGAAAGCACTTACCATTTCGAGAGGAGTAACCTCAGCGGCTCCAAGAGATATAGCTGGATATAAAGCCAGTTTGCTTTTAATTCCCAAGTTCTGTGCATATTTGCCAATCTGCCAAAGCGGAGCATGATCTTCTACAACTAATCTGGCTGCAACAATATTTTCCGAACGGCGCAATGCGTCTCTCAGAGTCATATAACCACTGGTGGACATATCAAAATTGTGAGGACTCCAACCGTTGAAATCGAATGGCTGGTTTAATATCGGATATGCAGGATAAAGCCCGTTATCAATAGCAACAGTGTAAATAATAGGCTTGAAAGAAGACCCCGGCTGACGCTTAATTTGTGTTACATGATTCAGCCCGTATGCAAAATTAAAATTGCGTCCGCCAACCATGGCTTTTATTTCACCAGTCTTTACATCCAACGCAACAAATCCAACTTCAATCGTCTGAGCAACTTTTTGAACTGAATCTATTAAAGCAATATTTCCTCTTAATCTGTTGTAAACATCTTTCTTTTCCTGCTTTGTTTTTGCTTTAAGATATTCTGGTCTGCCTTTTATGGCTTTATCTAATAATTCGGATAACAGCTTTGGATAATCTTTCCACTTCCAGAATTTATCAAAAAGCGGCTGGTATTCATCCAGATGTTCCTTTACTGCTCTGTTTGCTAATTTCTGCATTCTCGAATCGAGTGTAGTATAAATAGTTAACCCGTCTTCATAAAGATTAAATCCGTATTTAGCAGAAAGATCAGAAAGCTGGCGTCTTACATGCTCAACAAAATGAGGAGCCTCTTTACTTCGGAAACCGATTTCGGCTGATTCGGCTGATAATGTAATAGGCATTTCCTTGTATCTTTCGAAAGCTTTTTCTTCAAGACAATCATTATCATACATATTATAGAGAACGATATTTCGTCTTTGCAGCGAATTATTATATTTTGTAAAAGGATCGTAATACACAGAAGATTTCAGAACTGCAACAAGAACAGCAGCTTCGGGAATTGTAATCTGTGTTGCTTTTTTATTAAAGTAAATTTTGGAAGCCATCGATATTCCGTAAGCTCCCCTTCCGAAATAGGAAACGTTTAAATACATTTCGAGAATTTCGCGTTTTGTATATGTTTTTTCTATTTGAACTGCAGTAATCCACTCTCTTACTTTTCGTACAATTGTATCAAAAATATTTTCATCAGGTATTTTCAATTCATAAAGATTTTTTGAAAGCTGTTGTGTTATAGTGCTGGCGCCTTCTTTTTTCCCCAGAAAAATCGTTTTAACCATTGCCTTTATAAATCTTTCTACATCAACTCCCCAATGATTATAAAAATCCCGGTCCTCTGTAGAAATTAAAGCATCTATTATATAAGGAGGGATACTATCAATATCGATATTTACGCGGTTCTCACGAAAATACTGCCCGATAAGAACTCCATCGGCACTGTAAACATTACTTGCTAATATCGGCTTGGGATTTTCAAGCTGCTCAAGCGAAGGAAGTCCTTCGGTAACATACTGAAGGAAAAAATATCCTAAAATCAGAAAAAGAAGAAAAGATATTCCGGTTGTCCACCAGAAAATTTCTTTAATTCCTTTTTTCATCTTTGTGTTTTTCAGCAGATCTTTTTTAATCATTTTTTACCAGTCTATTATCTCAAAAATATTTCCATTAAATTTTCCATAACACGGTTTGTTTAGCCAGCTTCCAAGATTTATGTAGTAACCGTTTTTATATTTTTCGTTTCTTCGCTTATGAGTATGACCTAAAATTACATAATCAAAACCTTCATCAATTTTACCGCATGCTGCTTCAAATAATCCGTCCGATTCACCATAATCTTTTTCTGCAGTATAATCGCGGCTTGTTTTGCTTGTTTTACTTGCAAGTGCAATTCCCAAATCAGGATGAATTACTGAATACATTTTCTGAAACGTTTTATTTCTTAAAATTTTTTTCAGAATCTTATACCCGTTATCGTTTTTAACCAAACCATCACCATGTCCAAGAAAAAATTTCTTTTCATTTAGAACAATGCTAAAAGCATCTTCTTTTAGTTCTGCACCTATTTCTTTTTCAAAAAAATCGCGATGCATAAAATCGTGATTGCCGATTAAATATTTAACTCTCACACCTTTTTCTGTCATTTCTTTTAATGCAGAAAATGTTTTAAAATATCCTTTTTGAATTACCCTTTTATATTCAAACCAATAATCAAAAAGATCTCCTAAAATAAAAAGTTCATCGCAGTTCAAAGATGCAAAACTAATGAATTCCACTAATCTTTTTTCTTTGATTTTTTCTGTCTGCTCATTCTGAAGTCCTAAATGAACATCCGATATAAAAAAATAATTTTTACTCAAGTTATCCTTTAATTAACTCCGAAACTTAACAAGAATAGCATAATTATTACAGGAAATTAAATTAACATTTTATTTTTTTACAATTTTTGCAAAAAGCCAGCTGTTTTCGTCCAACATTATTTTTTTCACCGGATTTTCCGAATAGAATACAAGTTTATTGTTTCTGCTATCCAAAAAGTATTTCTTTTTAATTTTTTCGTTTGTTCCGGTTTCAAAACTTACATCAATGTTTAATTTGTAAACATTGTATTCTTTCTGATTTTGATTAATAATCAATTCGGTTTCATAAGAATTTTCCTGCTTTTTACAATCCCATTTGTATTCCAGTTTCAATAATCCTTCACCTTTATAAATCCATTGTTTAAAAAACCAACCGAGTTCTTTACCGGACACTTCTTCGCAGACATTTTTAAAATCTTTTATTGATGCATTCTTATATTTATATTTATTAAAATATTCTTTCAATGTTTTAAAAAAGACAGAATCTCCCATTTCATAACGCAGCATATGAAGCACCCAAGCGCCTTTGTTATAAATAGTGTGGCTGAACAGATCTCTTCCGGGATTACCGAGTACTCCTTCAAAATTATCATCATCTAAAAAGGCTCTCATTTTTGCCTGCAAACCTCTGGCTCCTCCATTTTGCTCGAAGTAAAGGGCTTCGCTGTAAGTTGCAAATCCCTCGCTAAGCCAGATATCATCCCAGCTTTTTGGTCCCACTGCATTTCCCCACCAGTGATGTGCAAGTTCGTGTATATAATAATTGGTGTATAATTTTCTTCCGCTGATTAAATTCGTCGATATCCCTGTTATAGTCTGGTGTTCCATTGCTCCGTACTGCCAGGCAAACTCGGCTACTGCATATTTTTCTTTAATGAAAGGATATTTCCCGAACAGATCCGAAAATATTTGGAGCATTTTGGGATGATCTTCCACATCTGTTTTTGCATTTTCATAACTTTCGGGATAAAAATAATAATCTATTTTCATTGTATCGGACTGATAAACAAATTTATCGCTAAAACTTTTATAAGGCGAGGAATAAAGAGAGATAAGATAAGTAGAAATAGGATAATCCGTCTGCCAATAATAAGTTTTCTTATCTTTACTTTTTTCAATTTTTTTTAACACACCGTTTGAAAGAGAAACAAAATTACTGTCATTTGTAATCTGCATACTCATTTTAACCTTGTCGTCTGGTCTGTCGCTGCAAGGAAACCATGTTGAAGAATAAACCGGTTCGCTTAAAGAATAAACAGAGGAAACTTTTCCGCTATCGTCTTTTGCAAAATTAAAAGATGAGAACCCCATCATTAAAGGCTTCCCCGAATATTCTATTATTACTTCAGATGTATCTGATATTTCCTTCTCACACATTATTTTAAGATGATAATCATCGTGCACGTAATCTGTATTTTTCCCGTTTAATTTTAAGTTTTTCACTTTCATATTATCATAAAAATTCAATACAAAAGTGTCAATCGGTTTTTTGGGATAAAAAGTAATTATAATTCTTCCTTTAATTTTTTCTTCATTGTTTAAAAGTTCAACAGAAATATCGTAATAAAGAAAATCAATATTGTATTGCGATGGATGAATATAGCTGTCTGAAGCAGTTATTCTGTAAGTCTGTTCATTTAAATATGCTTTAATAATATTTATATCCAAATTATAGTAATGAAAAATGAAAATGATTGTTATTATTGAAAAAAAAACCAATATTGCAGGTAAAGCAATTAAAAATATTATTTTTTTTGATTTGTTTGTCATAATTTTGAAATACTTTAATTTTATATTTGCAACATAATAAATAATTGAATATTTTTTGTAAACAATAAACTTGGGGACAAAATGACATTTACTGGTTCGGAATTACAAAGAGGGACGCTGACTATGATTCTTGCCGGAGGACAAGGAGAAAGACTTTATCCTCTTACAAAAGAAAGAACAAAACCCTCAGTTCCTTTCGGAGGGAAATACAGGATTATCGATTTTGCTCTTTCTAACTGTTTAAATTCTGGTTTAAGAAAAATTTATATCCTTACCCAATACAAATCTGATTCTCTCAATGTTCATCTTTATGAAGCCTGGAATATTTTTAATCCCGATTTAGGTGAATTTATTTATTCCGTCCCTCCTCAGCATAAAATTAATACAAATTGGTATCAAGGTACTGCCGATGCTATCTATCAGAATTTAAATCTTGTGGGTTCAGGAAGCAGCAACAAATGGGTGCTTATGCTTTCGGGTGATCACATTTATAAAATGGACTACTTGAAAATGCTGCAATACCATGTTAAAAAAGATGCCGATCTTACAATTGCAAGCATTTACATTCCTGTTTCACTTGCATCGCGTTTCGGTGTTATAGGGATTGATCAAAATTATAAAGTAACTTCGTTTATTGAAAAACCGGATGAGCCTGCTGAAGCTCCTGATAAACCAGGTTTTTCTTTTGTAAATATGGGTATTTATATTTTTAATGCGGTAGTGTTAAAAGACGTTTTGCAAAATACTGAAAGAGAAAATATACCAAATAAAGATTTCGGAAAAGATATAATTCCATATATGCTAAAACAAGGTTATAATGTTCAGGCTTATCGTTTTGAAGATGAAAATAAAAAAATTGAACCGTATTGGATGGATATTGGAACTATTGATAGTTATTACGCTGCAAGTATGGATTTAATACAACCCTCACCGGAATTTAATCTATACGATCAGCATTGGCCGATTAGAACCCGCCAGTGGCAGTTTCCGCCGGCAAAAACTCTTTCGCACGAAGGAGAAAGAGTTGGACGTGCTTTTAATTCTTTAATAACAGACGGAACAATTATTTCGGGCGGACTTGTTGAAAGATCCATAATCGGTCCTAATGTGAGGGTTAACAGTTATTCTTATATAACAGATTCAATTGTTTTTAATAACTGCAATATCGGCAGGCATTCCAAAATCCGGAGAGCAATAATTGATAAGAATGTTGTTGTTCCTGAAGGCACAGAAATAGGTTTTGATCCTGAAGAAGATAAAAAACGATTTACAGTATCGGAAACTGGAATAGTAGTAATTCCCAAAGCGTATAAATTTAAATAATAAAAAAAATCCTGCCTGAGCGGGATTTTTTTTTATTTATCTATCACTTTTTCAGTGTAATTTGATAAAGGCAGTTCAACAATAAAAGCAGCACCTTTCATTTCTTCGCTTTCCACGTATGTTCTGCCTCCAAGGATTTCAGCATATCGTCTTACAATTGTAAGTCCCAAACCCGTACCTTGGTAAGTTCTTGTAGTGCCCTCACTTGCCTGCCTGAATTCTTCCCATATCAAATCTTGTTTATCTTTTGGAATACCTATGCCTGTGTCCGTAACTTTAAGTTCCAATATATCTTTTTTTTCTTTTATTATAATCTGGGCAGATATTTCAATGCTTCCTTTTTCGGTAAATTTAAGAGAATTATTAACCAAATTATTCAATATTTCGGAAACAAGATTTCCATCTGTGTGCATAACTAATTCATCGAATTTAATATTCTTAAGCAACTTTACATTTTTTCTTGCGGCAGCAACTGAAAACTGTCGATATATATCTTCAATAAGCCTTATCATATCCACTTCACTTTGTAAAGCAGTTTCTTTTTCAAATTCGCTTTTTGTTAGATTTAGTATCTTTGTAAGGGTAGCAAGCATTCTATTAGAAGTGTTCATTATTCCTTCGGCCATTTCTTTGTGCTCAGGATTTTCCAGAGTTTCGTACAGCAGTTCCGAAAAACCCATTATTGCAACAAACGGTGTACGTAATTCGTGACTCATATTTGCAAAGAACAATGATTTTACTCTGTTCATTTCTTCAGCTTTATCGCGTGCAGTTATCAATTCTTCAAGCATTTTTTTCTTTTCGGTTATGTCTTCCTTAACTGCAACAAAATGCGTAATATTATTTTCGTTATCGAAAAGAGGAGAAATAAAAGCATTTTCCCAA
>JAAYAN010000322.1 GCA_012719345.1 Ignavibacteria bacterium
ATAATGAAGACACAGCTTAGAGCTATTTTGGGGATCACATCCGTCATGATCCTGTTATCGGGATGTGCCAGTTTGGAAAAAATGCAAAAAGGTGCGGCAGGAATCCGCTATAAGGTTACCCCGGAAATTTTGGAGACGCACGGAGGAAGGGTCGATGTGGCTATCAACGGCATACTTCCCGGCCAGTTTTTTGATAAAAAGGCCCGGGTGGCAGTTACCCCGGTACTGCAATATGCCGGTGGAGAAACCGTACTTCCCCTGATTACCCTGCAGGGAGAAAAGTTTAAAGACAACAACAAGGCGATTTCATATAATGCGGGTGGAAATTTCAGTTATAAACAAACTTTCCCCTACAAGGAAGAGATGAGAAAATCGGAGCTTGTCATCAGAATGCAGGCAACCAAAGGAAAGCAGCAGGTCGATTTTAAGCCGGTTCCCATTGCCCGTGGGATACTAGCCACCCACACGCTAATGGCAGTGAATCCAAAGGCCATTACGGGGATTGTCCGTGAAGCCAACCTTACCGGCAAATATGATCCGGCGATTGATGCCTTTCAGCGGATAGTTCCCGATGAAATGATTGCCGACATCTATTACCTGATCAACAGCGCCACTCTCCGTACGGAAGAGGCAAATGCCGACGATGTAAAGCAATTTCTTGATTATACCAAAGATGCCCACTACGACAATAATAAACAACTGAAGAAAGTGGAAGTATCAGCATACGCGTCTCCCGACGGAACGCTTGACCTGAACACTGAACTGGCATCGCGGCGCGAAAAAGTTTCCACAGCCTTCGTGGAAGAGGAGATGAAAAAAGCAAAGGTGGAAGCCAATCTCAGAACCAGGTACACGCCCGAAGATTGGGAAGGATTCAAGGAAATGCTTGAAAAATCGGATATCCAGGATAAAGATCTCATCCTTCGTGTACTTTCGATGTATACCGATCCGGAAGTGCGTGAAAGGGAAATTAAAAACCTCTCCTCGGCATTTACCCAAGTAGCCGACATTGTGCTTCCCAAGCTGAGGAGGGCTAAATTGCTGACCAGTGTCAACATTATCGGCAAAACCGACGATGAAATCATTGCTATTGCCACCTCACGCCCCGAATCACTCAATCAGGCAGAGCTTTTGCATGCCGCTTCGCTTACCGACGATTCGGATCAAAAAATGAAAATATATACTTCGTTTTCCAAAATCTTCCCCGACGACTGGAGAGGTCCCAACAACGCCGGGATGGTGTTGGCCTCGGCGATGAAATATGCCGAAGCAAAACCCTATTTTGAAAAAGCTGAAAAGCTGAAACCTGAAGAACCCATTATTAAAAACAACCTGGGTACGATTGCTTTTTTTGAGAACGACATCCGTAAAGCAGAAGAGTATTTTGGTGCGGCATCCGGTTCAGGGAATGAAGTGAATTACAACCTCGGACTGGTGAATATCCGGAGAGGGGATTATAATCGTGCCAACCAGTATTTTCGAAGCTATGCCGATCCGAATACCGCGCTGGTAAAGATTCTGTCGGGCAATTACAACGGCGCATTGAGCGACCTGGAAGATTTTGAAAAACCGGACTGTTACCTGAAAGAATACCTGAAAGCCATTGTTGCTGTCAGAACCGGAAAAGAAGAGCTTTTCATGGAAAGCCTAAAAAAAGCAGTTGTCCTTAATCCGGGGATGAAAGCCAAAGCAGCCACTGAAATGGAATTTGCCAAATATTTTGAGAATCCCAAGTTCAGGGAAATCGTCAAATAATTCTCCGATCCATGACTACAATTGATCAATATATTGAAGAACACGCTCCACGGTTTCTGGATGAGCTTTTCCAACTGATCCGGATTCCCTCGGTCAGTTCCCTTCCGGAGCATCAATCCGACATGGTCCGTGCCGCGGAATACTGGAAACAGTTACTGTTGGACGCGGGGGCCGATTATGCAGAAGTTTTTAAAACTGAAGGCCACCCTGTGACTTATGGTGAAAAAATCATCGATCGTGCGTTGCCGACCGTGCTGATCTATGCCCACATGGATGTAATGCCTGTCGATCCGGTCGAAAAATGGGTGTCCCCCCCTTTTGAACCCGAAATCCGTGACGGGAAGATCTATGCGCGCGGTGCCGACGATGACAAAGGGCAGAGCATGATGCATGCCAAGGCTTTTGAATTCATGGTAAAAACTGGCACGCTGCCCTGCAATGTCAAATTCATAATCGAAGGCGAAGAGGAGACCGGCTCTCCCAACTTAGGCAAGTTCTGCATGGACCACCGGGAGATGTTAGCCTCTGACATCATCCTGGTCAGCGACACCTCCATGATCGGGCCGAAGATCCCCAGCATCACCACTGGATTACGCGGTCTGGCTTACTGGCAGGTGGAAGTCACGGGACCTTCGCACGACCTCCATTCGGGATTGTTCGGAGGCACGGTTGCCAATCCCGTCAACGTACTGTGTGAGCTGATTGCCGGTCTGATCGACGGGAAAGGAAGGATTACCATACCCGGATTTTACGACGACGTATTGGAAGTCTCCACCGGGGAGCGGCAAATGTTAGCTCGGGCGCCTTTCGATCCGGATGCTTTCATGGCGGGGATCGGCGTAAAGGAACTCCAGGGAGAGGAAGGCTTTTCTCCCAAGGAACGCACCGGCATCCGCCCGTCGCTTGACGTATGCGGTATCTGGGGAGGTTATACCGGCGAAGGAGCCAAAACGATACTCCCCTCAAAGGCCTATGCCAAAATCTCCACCCGGCTGGTTCCCAACCAGGACCATACGCGTATTGAGGTTCTCTTCAAGGAATACTTAGAATCGGTTGCCCCTGCATCGGTAAAAGTGGAAGTAAGCTACCTCCACGGCGG
>JAAYAN010000175.1 GCA_012719345.1 Ignavibacteria bacterium
AAAACCATCCTGTTGTGGAAGAAAATGCAATTGCGGCAATGCAGAAACTTGGAATTACGCCTATTCAAAGTCCTATTAGAGGCGGCACCGACGGCTCTCGGTTGAGCTTTATGGGTTTGCCTACCCCTAATCTTTTTGCAGGAGGACACAGTTTTCACGCAATAACCGAATGGGTTGCCATACAGGATATGGAAATGGCTGTTAAATTAATTGTAACTTTAGCATCCATTTATGAAGAAAAAGCTTGATAGTTTTTTGTTTATTAAAATGGATTTTGAATGCCGAAATTAAAACGCGCTGCAGATATAAGTCTGGGAATTAATCTTTTTCTATTTCTCATCAAAATATCTGTTGGGATAATTACAAACTCCATAGCAGTACTTTCCGAAGCATTTAATTCGCTAACTGATATAATTTCCTCAATTGCCTTAAAAAAAGGAGTTGTAATTTCGCGTCAGGAACCTGATGATGATCATCCATACGGGCATACAGCTGCACAGCCTCTTGCTGCATTTATAATTGCGGTTTTTGCCCTTGTTGTTGCTATTGAAATTATTCAGGAATCGATTGGAAGAGTAATCTCCCCCGAAGAAGTTAAGAATCCGAATTTGATTTATATTGTATTATCAATTACAATTATTACAAAAATTATTCTCAGCAGTTATCAGAAAAAAATCGGGAAAAGTTTTAACAGCACTGCAATGAAAGCTGCCGCTATTGATAGTCTAAACGATATTCTTGCCTCCTCAATTGCGATGATTGGAGTTTTTTGCGCTGTTCAAGGTTATCTGTATTTTGACGGAATAGCAGGAATTCTTGTAGGAGCATTTATTTTCAAAACGGGTTACGAAGTGGGCAAAGAAAATATTGATTATCTTATGGCAAAATCTGCAGACAGCAATCTTCTTTCGGAAATCAGAAAAATATCTTTGCAAACCGAAGGAGTTTTAGGAATGAATGATTTACGTTCGCACTACATAGGCGACCAGTTTCACATCGAAATTCATATCCAGGTGGATAAAAACCTTTCAATCCAGGAATCGCACGATATAGGCGATAATTTAAGGACAGAAATTTTAAGATTGAAGGAAATACAGGATGTTTTTGTCCATATTGACCCTGTTTAACTATTTTAATAATATTCCGATAATTACTAACATAATTTATTGAATTAAATTTAAAATTATGTTATAGTTTAAATTGTTAATAAGTTTTATTATTTTAGCACATATATGTTTTTGGTCAATAAATAAAAGCTGAATAAGCAGGATACAAAATGGCAGAAGAAAATAAGAAAAAACCCAATCTATTAGTTGTGGAAGATGATTACGAAAATCAGAAATTTCTGCAGATTTTTTTACGCCGGAAATTCGATCTTGAAATTTGCGATTCGTCGGAAACTTTTTATGCCAAACTTAAGGAAAAGAAATTTGATATAATTCTTATGGATATTTCTTTAAGAGGGAAAAAGGACGGCTTGCAGCTTACAAAAGAAATCAGGGAAATGCCTGAATATAGCGCTCTACCTGTTGTTGGGCTTTCAGCTCATGCTTTTCAGCGCGATAAAGATAATGCTTACAATGCCGGTGTTGATGTATTTCTTACCAAACCGGTGCAAAACGATGTTTTAATGGAAACATTAATCAAAACCCTCGAAAACAAATCAGGCATTAAAGTAAACTGAGTTTACAGGCTGATTGAAAAATCAGCCTTTTTTTTAGAAATCAATTCCCTTCATTTATCAGCTTTTTTATTTCGTCTTTGAAGAATAATTTTCTGATTAAACAAATTCGTAAACAAAAAATCCGGAAAGTAAATATATTTGTCCCGTTAACTTATTTTAATTTCGGAAAAGATATGACGATTTTTGAAAAGCAGGAGATGATTGTAAAACAATTTGAGAATTGTGCCGACTGGGATGACCGTTATGCAAAACTAATTCAAATGGGAAGAAATTTGCCGCCTTTTCCTGAAGAGCTTAGAATAGATAAAAATAAACTTGACGGATGCCAAAGCCAGGTATGGCTTACTGCAAGCATTAAAGAAGGAAATGTTATTTTTAAAGCCGACAGCGATGCAGCAATAGTAAAAGGATTAATTGCACTTCTTCTTGAAGTTTATTCTAATCAGCCACCGGAAGAAATACTAAAAATCCCTCCTGAATTTATAAAAAAAATAGGGATTGACAATCATCTTTCGCCTACCCGAAAAAACGGACTCGGTGCAATGTTAAAACAAATTCAGATGTTTGCGTTTGCTTTTAAAGCTATGTTGAAAAAATAATTATGAACAGGATTGACAGGCTTAATGCAATACTTACTCATCTTCAAAGTAAAAAAGTTGTAACTGCTGCCGAAATTGCCGAAAGATTTGAAATAAGTTTAAGAACCGTTTACCGCGATATCCGGGCTCTGGAATCGGG
>JAAYAN010000176.1 GCA_012719345.1 Ignavibacteria bacterium
AATAAACAATTATCAACAACTTAATTTGCTTAGATGCGCTTTGAAAACAGAATTAAAAATTGAACATACTATGGTTGCTTAAAACTATGGGGAGTCTGAATTTCAACTAAATTTGATTTTATGCCTACATTTCAATTTCGTTTGGTTTAATATCCTTAAGCGGTTTATTGTTGATGAATTCAATCACCTTCTTAAACGTGGACTTACAGCATTTATAATAGTGTTGTGAATGCATCAATCTGATATGTTCAAGATATGTTTCTGAAAACTTCTTCAGCGTGATGAATTCGGTTTTCGGTTCTTTCTCTAAATTCTCTTTATAGGTAAGTAAATATTTTAAAGCATCCGTTTTTGTTTTGGCTCCGGTGCTTCTAACTTTCTTAATGCCGTCTTCAAAATATGCTAATTGATAGAAAGGTGAATTGCTTCTTTTTGTGATATACATTGTAGCATCTCCCGAAAACTTAGCAACACTAATGGAAACACTATCAATAAAAAGTGGGTTTTTGAAGTAAATTAAAAGAAAAGCGGGTTATCCAGAGTCAGACGTGTTGCCAATTACACCACAGGACAATTTTTAAGAATGGAAATATATGTTCTGACTGGTTAAAAGTCAACTTATGGCTTTAATTTTGTTATCATTTAATCAGCCTTGTAAAATATACTTCTTTTATATGTGTATTCATCTTGCTATTTTAGGATATATGAAAAATGTGATTTTTATATTATTTTTATCCAGTCTGATAAACGGACAGACTTATTTTTTCTTCGGTGAAATCGGTGATTTTATTTCACCCGTCTCAGTTGCGGCAGACCAATCCGGGAACCTTGTTGTTTCTGATCTTCACACCAATAAAATTACAAAAATTGATACCCTCGGCAATGTTCAAAAATCGTGGGGCGGATACGGCTGGGATGACAGCGGTTTCGATTTTCCTGCTGACATATGCATAAGTGCCCTTAAAATTTTTGTAACCGATAAGAATAATCACTCTGTGAAAATATTTGATAAGGACTTAAACTTTTTAACAAGTCTTTCGGGTAATAAACAAATTGATAATATGGCTGTTTTTAATTATCCGGCAAGTTGCTGTGTTTCGGACTTAGGAGATTTATTTGTTATCGATTCCGAAGAAAACAGAATACTTAAATTCAATTTTATGCACGTTTATCAATCCTCTATCGGCGGTTACGATGCAGGTATTTACCAGCTTTCCAAACCGGCTTCTGTTGCCCTTAACAGCCGCTCGGAATTGTTTGCTGCCGACGGGAATAATATCGTCTGCTTCGATAATTTCGGGAACGGGATTAATATCATTGAGATGGATAAGCCCGTTAAAAAAATCCGAAATTACCGAAATTTTATTTTTTTCATTTCAGATAACAATGTTTATTTTTTCAACTCTGCTGAACATTCTTATTCAATAAAAAAAATTAGTTTTAAAGGATTTGATAAAATTGATGATTTAACAGACCTGGCTGTAATAAAAAATAAAATATACATTTTAACACAAGAACAAATCTTAATTTTCGAACGCGTAAATTGAAACCTGCAGTAAAAATCATTTTATTTTTCCCATTAATACTTTTAACCTTTTTAATATTTCATCAATTTTTTTTTTTGTAATTCACCCGGATTATATCTGCTTTTATTAAAGAGCTGTTCCACTATTTGCCACCAAGAGCAGGCAAAATCTTTTTTTGTTGACGGCATAAAAATGCCTGTATGCTGCCGTTGCACCGGGATTTACCTGGGAGCATTCAGCGCTTTTCTTATTTCTTTTTTTACTGCCAAAATCTTCTTTAAAAATCTAAACGCATTATTTTTTGTAATGATTTTGCTTGCGGTTGATGTTTTATCAGTTACTGCAGGATTTTATTCGTACAACAAAGTTTTCTCTTTTTTAACCGGATTTCTGTTCGGATACTCAACATTTTATTATATTTGCATCGGTTTCAATAAATTATTATCTGAATTAAGTCCGAGGTAATTTCTGAATAAATTTATGCCTTCTCTGATTTGCGGTTTTTCGGCGGGAGTGCTTCTTGTAGTACCTTTTTTAAATAACAGTATGTGCTGTCTTATTGTACCTGCAGCAGCAATTTTTTCTCTTTTTCTTTTTAAGAAAGGAAACAGACTTGAAAGAAAAATTACAGCTAAAGAAGGAATGCTTTTAGGTCTTTTTACCGGATTATTTGCTGCTTTGTTTGCCAGTATGTTTGATATTTTTATTACATTTATTTCGCATACAAATCAGCTTGTGCAGACTTTACCGGAAATTGAAGAAGCTTTCAGCGATTTTTCGGAAAGTCATTTATTCAAACAAGCTCTTACAATGATGGGAGAAATGGCGGTGGATATTCAAAATACAGGATTCTCCCCTTTTTATGCTCTTACTGTGATTGTAAATAATTTTACTTTTTATGTAATACTTGGCTTTTTTGCCGGTCTTGCAGGAATTAATTTAGTTAACAGAAATAATTCATCTAAAATAAGCGATAATCAGTTATGATCTCTTTTATATTTTTCATTATCAATCTTATTTTTCTGCTTTTTATCTTTTTTGTTAAATTGCGCAAATCAATGTCGGAAGCTTTTCTTAATGCCGGTTTGATAATACTTGTTTTCGTTATCGGCTGGACAATATCAACTTCTTTTTCGCGTATTATTCTGCCGGCTGAAGGATTCGGTGAAAATTTTACTACAGACGATTTTTCGTTAGTGCTTCTTACTGTAGCAGAATTATTCTTTTACATTATTTACTACAAAAATCTGTTTAGCGAAGACGATAAGGAAAAGTAATAACTACAGATTGCTCGTTTTTTTTCTGTCCGGTCCTGAGAGGCTCGAAACGCCAGTTTCTCAATGAGTTTATTGCTGCCATTTCCAACCGTGTATCAGCTTTCATCAGCGGAATGATTTTGCCAACTGAACCGTCTGGTAAAATCGAAAACTTAAGTTTTATATCTATTTCCTTCGAAACACCATTGGGATATGCCGGAAGTTCATAGCTGTAAATCTTACGCTTTCCGCCTCCGCCCCAGGCAATTTCAAAACCGGAAGAACCTGCTCCGTCACCTGATTCTCCATCTCCCGAAGCAAAATTATCGGTAGTTTCATTCTGCTTTTCCTCCGATTTTTTCTTGTCTGAACTTGTTTCGGATTTTTTATTATCTTCATTCTTCTTATTCACCGATTGTTGGTCGTTATTTTTAACTACAGGAAGATTTACATCTTTGGTTTCTTCAATAGTTTTTTCTTTTTCCTCCGGTAAAACAGATTCTTTTTGCGAAACAGCATCTTCAGGCAGCATTTTACCGTATTTCCCTGAATTACCTCCAGCAAAGTTGCCAAACCCGATTGTTACAAACTCTTCGGGTTTCTGTTCAGGTTCAAATGTAAAAAACATAAACGTTAAAAATATTGATGCATGGATTATCAGAGAAATTAAATGCGAAAATCTGTTTTGCGTTTTTCCGTTCATTAATAGCTCAATTTTTCAGTTTCAATAGTAAATTTTTCCAATCCAACACCTTTGGCAGCATCAATAACATTTATAACAAAATCCAATGCAACGGTCTTATCTGCTCTTATTATTAACATCGATTCGTTTGACACAGCTTTTATTTCCTCAAGTTTCCCGGGAAGCTTGTCAATTGATACTCCTTCGCTGCCAACAAAAATATTTCCATCTAAATCTATTGTTACAACTAATTTTGAAGGGACTGTCTGTTCATTCTGCTTAGCTCCCGGAAGCTGTACTTTTACGCCTGTATTTATAACAAACTGCGAAGTTAGCAGGAAAAATATTAAAAGCAGCATAACAATATCTGTTAATGATGAATAACTGAAAAGCTGCAGTTTTTGATTTGTCATTTGAAATTTCATTGTTTACCTACATTTCTATTTCTTCAGGTTCCTGAACATCGCGTCCTGCGCCTGTAGCTTCTTCAATTATATCAACAACGTCATTTGATATTACTTCCATATCAATAACAACTTTACTAATCTTTGAAACAAGATAATTATAAAATGTGTATGCAATTATTCCTACAGCCAATCCGAAAGCGGTTGTAATTAAAGCTTCCCATATACCGGCTGCAAGGTCGCTCGGACTAGCAGAGCCCTGCAAATCCTCTATCTGCACAAAAGCCTGAATCATTCCTGTTACCGTACCTAAAAATCCTATTAGCGGAGCAACTCCCGAAATTGTTGCAAGCATCGAAAGTCCTTTTTCAAGTTTCCCGATTTCAAGTTTTCCGGCATTTTCAATTGCTTCTTTTACGCGTTCATGTCCTAATCTATATTTTTTTAATCCCTTGCGGATTATATTTGAGGCAGAAGATTTATCCTCAAGACAATACCCTATTGCACCTTGAACATCGCCTCGTTTAAGATATCCTCGTATTTTAACCATAAATGCAGGAACATTTAATTTAGCTTTTCTAACTGCAATCAGCCTGTCTATTATTATCCCTATTCCAATAATTGAACATAGCAGAATAGGCCACATCATATAGCCGCCTTTTAAAAACATTTCTAAATAACTCATAATAATCCTTATTTATTTCAAATTTTTCTCGTATTCGCTAGCTTCTTTTTCTGAATTGAAAAATCCTATTTTAACACGGTACCAAGTTCCTCCGAATTTTTCGAGATAAGCCTTTGTGATAAAGGCATTATATCCTTTTTCCCTGAGTTTTCTTACTTCTGTCTCAGCTATTGCCATTTTCTTCCACGAAGAAATCTGCAAATTGTATCGTTTCCCGTCGTAAAATATATTTGTATTCGGAATTCTTGTCTCTTCAGGTAAATCCTGGTATATATCTTTAAGATTAACTGTTTTTTCAGAATTTTCTGCCGGAGCATTTAAATTTCTTAAATTATCGTCAGGGTTTAGGGAAGAATCTTGTTTAATCTTTTCATCAGCACTCTTCTGTGGATTAAGAGATAAACTGTATTTCCCAAGATCTTCGCTTGGTTTACCATCAGAAGCTTCTTTATCGCTTTCGGAAATCTGTTCTTTTTTTATTCTCTCATTTTCATCTTCGCTTTCAGAACTATTCCCCGAAAAGAAAATAAAATAAACCAATGCTGCATTCACTATTACAGCTCCGGCGATAATAAACCAAAGCATCTTGCCAAAAGTAAATTTTCTCTTTTTTATAACCGGTATTTTGCCGAATTCTTCTTCAGCAGGCGGAACAGGAACAGTTTGTTTTACCAGCTCACCGGCTGAAGATGAATCTTCCTCGGGTAATTCGATTTTCTTTTTTTCGGGTTTTTCCTCAATATCATTAAAAGATATATCATCAAGCAAATCAACTTCAGGAGTAACAGTATCATTTAATCCTTCACTTTCAGGCTCTTCGGTAATCAAAGATTTAATGTCTTCCTGTGTTAATTTTTCTTCATCAACAAGATTGTTATTTTCATCCGGTTCATCTTCATCAATATCTTCCAGAATAGAATCCAAATCATCCGATAAAATTTCATTAAGCATATCAACGTGATTTTCCTGTTCACGCAAATCTGCAATTTCGTCCTGTTCTTCTTCTATTGCTTCCAGATTTTTAATTTCTTCTTTCAGATATTCAGTAGAGGATGTTTCGCTGCTTTCGAATTCACTTTCATCTTCTTCATTTACAGATTCATTTTCTTCTAAAAGTCCGCTTTCTTCGGTATCGGGTTCTTTTACGTTTATGTAATCTTCCCATAAGTCAAAGTTTTCAAGTTTTTCAGTTTCTCCGAGTATTTTTTTAACTTTTCCTTCTATCGATTTTCGTAAAAGCAGATAAGAAGTTTCTGTATCCAAATTGCCGCTCATATTTTCGGTAAAAGGAATCATCGGTTTATTAATCCCGATGCTGAAAACGGAATCGTCAAAATCGGAAGAAATACGAAGTTTGGGTAAATCAATTTTCAGGAAAAGCGTATTCGAATCTTGGGCAAATTCTTCAGTCATAGGCGAATAAATCAGCGAGAATTTCCTTTCGAATATTTTATTACCAGTATTGCTGTCGGTTTTGGGAATTGAAAATTGTTTTAATTGAAATACCCCTGTCCCTTTAATCCTGACAGCTTCGTTTTTATTAAGCATTTCACTTAACTTATCAACAAAAATGCTGAAAGCCAATTGCTCTTCGGGGCCTTTTATTGATAATTTATCCGAAATAAGATTTATTAATTCTTCTTTATTCATAGAACCGGCAATTATTTAATTTCAAATTATAATCATATTTTTTCTAAAAATATATATTACCAGTGATATTCAACACCCGCAATTATGTCAACGGGTTTTTGTTCATAAATTCCCCAAATATAATTTTTACGGTTCAGCAGATTTTCAAATCGCAGGAGCGCGTCAATTTCCGGACTGATTTTATATAATAAGCTTATATCAACTTTTGCAAATGCAGGATTTTCAATTGTGTTTAATATATCAGAATATGAACTTCCCGTATATTTCAAATTAATTCCGGCATCAAGATCAAACAAGAAAGAATACGTATAATCTAAATTCAAAAAGAATGAAGGCGAATACGGCAGTTTATTTCCGCCGGGGAATGTTGTACTGTTAATTTTCGCACCTGCGTAAAATTTACCGTAAGGTCCGTTATGAAAAAGACAATTTGCAAATAAATAATTCTCCTTAACCGAATTCATTAATCCAAGCCGGAATATTCCTTTATCATTCAGATAAAAAGGTTTAGATGAAAAAGTTTTCAGCCCATATCCGGCATTTATTTCAACATAAGTTGCTAATTGATATTTTGCTGAAAATTCCAGACTGTTTTTTTCGTTGACAACAGGAACAAGCGGAACATCGGGTAAGAAGTATCTGTTCTCGGATAAAAGCATTCTGTTTGTATGTAAATATGCTTTCGGGTTAAACCTTCCGTAAATCGTAATTCCGTTTCCAATATAAAATTCGGCAGACAGATTTAGCTTAATTCTCGAAGCATCGTTTGCCCAGAAATAATTTATTCCTCCTTCAAGTATAAGGCGCGGAATTAAATCGGATACAATTGCTGCATAAACTTTATTGAAATTTACTGAATTACTGATTGTATCGTTCGAATATTTCACTTTAGAAAACGAGACATCTCCTTTTACTGTGAACTCGCTGATACCTCCGCTTACAAATATTTTAAAATTATCCTGGTCTTCCTTTAATCCTATTTCTTTAATACGTGAAATCAATTTTTGATAATCGGCCGAATAATTTATGTTTTCATCCAGAAAGTTTGATACTCCGAAAGATACATCACCAGTTTCTTTTAATCTTTTAAAAGAAACCGTATCGGAGGCAAAAAAGCCTGCGCTTTCACGTTCTAAATTACCGGAGAATTTTAATTTTAATCCCGGCAAAAAAGTACTGTTGTTACCTAAATTATACTCGGATAAAAGTCCTGCCCCCGATGATGTGACTCCTGCCCTGTCAACATAATCGGTTACATTTTGCCCGTAAATTTTTCCGCTGACTATAAAATTTTCGGTATTCCCGGATAGTTGAAAAATTCCTTCGGGTAAGGTATAAATTCCCGCACCCAGTTTTATTCTTCCGTTTATAAAATCCTTTGGCTTAAAAACAGGAGGCAGTAATTCGGGAGCATCTGAATTTATAACATCAGGTATCGAAGGATCTTTATCTTCTGCCTGCTGCAATTCAATATTATCAACCTTTACTGAAATTTCTGGTTTAATTTTATCTTTTGCAGGAAAATCTATTTCTTTTATGCCGGTAATAACAAAATCAGGAAGTTCAATTTTCTGATCGTCGTTTGTCTGCGCAAATACAGATAAAGCAAATAATAATGCGATTAAATATTTTTTCATTTTTTAAGCTCTTTTATTTTTTCGGTAGCTTGTTTTCCATAATCATCGTTTTTATGCCTGCTGATAACAGCAGAATACATTTCGCGGGCTTTTGCATTATCGCCAAGTTTTTGATAGCACTCACCCAATTTTAAAAGCGAATTTGTGTACCACTCATCGTAAATTGAAAAAACCGAACGAACCCTTACAAATGCCGAAACGGCTTCGTTTATTTTATCCTGTTCCATTAATGTGATTCCATAATAATACTGAGCTTCGGCTCCTACATCATCCAGTTTTTTTTCGCCCAGTTCCCTGAAAAGATCTTCAGCTGACTCGTATTTCCCTCGCGCCAATTCAAGAACTCCCATTTCTATTCTTGCCTTATCCGAAAACACATTTCCGTCGTAATACATTATCAGTTTATTTAGATTATCATATGCGGATGCAACATTATTCTGCTCAATATTAATTAAAGCTTTCAAATAATAAATTTCGGCCGATTTTTCGGACAGCGGCATTTTTTCTGTTACTTTATTGTAAATATTTAATGCCGACTGTAAATCCGAATCAGTTGTATAAATCTTTCCGGCTTCTACTGCCGATGAAACCATTAATTCTGTTCCGGGAAAATTATTAATTACGAAATTAAAATTATCGAGCGCTTCTTTTTTTACTCCTGTTTCAAGATAACATTTCCCTTTCCAGAAATATGCGTCGGGAACCAGCTTGCTTTTTGAGTACTGGGTTATCAGCATATTGAAATTATTTATTGCATCGGCATACTTGTTTGAGTTGAAAAGGATTTCGCCTTTCTTGAAAATAATCTGATCGGTAAATTCGAAATTTCTGTTATCATTTAAAAAATCATCCAGCAGTTTTACAGCTTGTTCAGGTTGATTTTTTGCTAGATATGAATATTGAATTCCGTTAATTGCATCAAATAAAAATCCTGCCGAAGGATATTTTTCCAGAATTTTCTTATAATAAACAATTGCCGAATCGTACTGGCTTAAATTAAAATACGAATCGCCAATTGAATAATAAGCTAAAGGAGTGATAGCTGAATTTCCGTAATTTGAAAACAGAAATTTGTAATTTGTAATTGCCTCGTTATATTTTGCAGATTTAAAATAAATCCATCCGATAAAATATTGCGATTCGTCCAGATAACGGGATTGCGGATAAAGCTGCTGAATAGCGCTGAATTCTTTTATTGCAGCATCATAGTTTCCGCTGTTGAATAATGCCTGCGCATACTGGTAATGAACATTGTCTAATTCTTTATATTTCACATTTTCTCTTATAACTTCTTTGTATTGAGCCGAAGCTTCATCAAATTTCTTCAGCGCAAAATAACAGTCTGCCAGCCTTACTTTTGCATCAATAATTCTCTTATCGCTCTTTCCGTTTTTAACAAATTCACTAAAAAAGTTCATCGCATCGGCATATTTCTTAATATTATAATTGGAATACCCCTTCCCGTATAAAACATCAAGTTTCTTTTTTAATTCTTTTGAATCTACAAGATTGTAATATTTTAATGCATCGCTGTATTTTTTTTCGGAAAAATTAATTTCGGCAAGATAGAAAGGGATATTTTCGTTTTTACTTCCCGAAGAAAGTAATCCTTCAAGGATTTTTTTCGAATCGAGCATTTTGTTTAAATAAAAAAGTGATATAGCTTTTCCTGCAAGCGCTCTGTTTTTAAACTCATCGGAAAGTTTTTTTATAACCAGAACACTGTCAAAGTATTCAGCCGCCGGAGAAAATTCTTTTCTTTGCAACGACATTTCCCCAAGAATTATTAAAGCTGCAGCTTTTGTCTGCTTTTTTTCAGTAACATTTGCCTTTGTTAAATATTGCTGCGATTTCTGTATTTGATTATTCTCAAGGTATATCAAACCGAGTTTTATCCGCGCAACTTCTGCAAGATCTGTTGCGGGATATTTTTCGAGGAATGACTCGTATATTTTAATTGCAGCTTTACTGTCCCGTGCCATCCTCTTTGATTCTGCCGCCAAATAAAAAGAATTAATCGCAATCGAATCAGAAGCAGATGTTTTTAACTCTTCAAAGATTTTATATGCCTCATCATATTTTGCCGTACTGAAATAGACTCTGGCTATCCCGAAGTTTACCATTTCAATTGTAACTGAATCTGGTGCCGATTTTAAGATTTCCGAATATTTTTCTTTTGCCTCATTATATTCTTTCAGCTGGAAGTATGAATTAGCCATTACAAGATCTGCTTCCGTTTTATTTTTTTTATCCAATTCATTAATTCGCGGATCGCTTAATTCGAGAACCGTATTTTCAAAACGTCCCGAGCGGTAATAACAATATCCTATCCGTAGCTGGGCAGTTGGGCATAACTCGCTTTCAGGATAATATGATAAAAGCTGGTCGTAATATTTAATAGCAGATGAATAATCTTTTTTCTTCTCATTCAATTCAGCAGCCGAAAATATTGCATATTCAATCAATTGGTTTTTCTTGCCATATGAAATTGATTTAACAAGCATAGTTTCCGACTTTTCTGTTTCGGACAGGAAATCGTAAGTTTTTCCTGTATAGTAATAGACTTCTGGGGCATAGTAACTGTAAGGATATTTGGTTAAAAATTCATTGCTTTTAAGAATTACTTTTTCATTCTCCCCGCTTTCGAAATAACCTTTTACCAAATCGTATAAAACAGGTTCACTAAAAGCAGAATGTGGATATTTTCTTGTGAAATTTTCGAATGCTGCAACTCCTGCATCCTTCATTCCCATTTCAAAAAAGCATTTCGAGTAATAATAGTAGGCAGTCGATTGCAGTTCTTCATTTTCATATTTATTTGATAAAATATTCAGGAATATTTCCTGAGCTTCTGCATATTTTTTATTTAATAATAACTTTTCACCTTCCGCGAATGAAATAATTTTCTGTTGCGGGAATATCAATTCTGCAAGAAGTAAGAACATCAGGGAATATGGTTTTATCATCTTTTTTTCCGACTTTAAGTTAAACTAAAAGAATCAGTAAAACATTCTTATAAGATTTTTGTTTCAATAATAATCTGCCAATAGGCATATAAGTAGAATAATTATTATTTTTTTTAATTGATTTTAATATAATAAAAAGTGATATTAAGTTAAAGTTATTTCTAAAGTAATATATTTAACATATTGTTTTATAATAATTAACAACAAATATAGGAGGAGGCTTTGAAAAAAACATCGTATTTTTTGGCAATCATATTTCTTATTTCTTACACCTCGGCTCAGTCTATCAGAATCGGACCGACTGTAGGTTACACATTTCCAAATAGTCAGGATTTAGACATTCAAAGTGTAATTGATAAATCTTTGGAATTTGATGGGGATATGCATTTTGGTGCAAAGTTAAAAATAGGCCTGCCAATGCTGCCTGTTACTATTACAGGAGGATTCCAGTATGCAAAATTGAGCGGAAGCTTTAATAATCTTAGTACCGAGCAGACTATTTATGTTGTTTCTGCCGGAGGTGAGTTTGCTTTTATTCCAGGTCCGATACAGCCTTACGGTGCGCTTGATTTAATGTATACTTCATTTGGCGAATTTAAAACTTCAAACTTATCTTTATCCGAATCAAACGGACGCTTCGGCATCGGTTTTGGAGCTGGAGTAGATATCAAAATATTACCAATGGTTGATCTCGATCTTTCTGTAAAATACGCATTACATAATTTGATTGGAAAAGAAGACGGAGAAGAAAGTTTTAATACTGCAAATGTTTCGTTGAGTGTTTTATTTAATGTCTTATAAAAAGAAGCCCCGCATCTGCGGGGCTAAACTTTATTTTTTTTACATTGTATCTAATTCATACTTACAAAGCTGACCGTAAGCCTTGTCATTCAAACCTGCTTTGAAATTTTCTTTTGCCTTTTCATTCTGACCTTTAAATTTGAATGCCAATCCTTTATAGTAAAGCGCTGCTGCTTTAGGCATTTTATCAAGATTATTTAAAGCATTATCGGCAGCTTGTATCGCCTCATCATATTTGGCAAGATCAATATACACTTCTGCTAACGAAATATAAGCTTTATCAAATTTTGAAACTTCAACTGCTTTACGGAAATATTCAGCAGCTTTTTCATAATTCCCATTTGTTTTGGATTCATGCCCTAAGCTTGTATATGCTTTTGCAATGTTATCTTTAGCCATATTTTTATGACTTTTATTGTTACTCATTTTTTCAAATTTTTCATAGTTTTCAATTGCCTGAAGAAATTGATTTGATGAAAAATAAACTCCCCCTAAACCATTATATCCTTCTGGGAAATCAGGATTCTGTTTTACACATTCTTTAAATGCTGCTTCTGCTTCATTTAATTTGTAAAGTTTTTTATATGTAACGCCCATCTGATAATAAACTCTGTAATTTTTTGAAGTCTTTAATGCTTCACTATACTTACCTAAAGCTCCTTGAAAATTTCCGGCTTTCAACAGGTTGTTGCCTTCGTTATAAAATTTTTTAGCATCAGGATCCATTTCTTTATCTTGCGCAATCATTGCAATTGTAAAGAAAAATAAAAGCATCACTTTCATTAAAGTTTTTGTCATTTTAGCACCTTTTTTTATTCGTGAAAAGCTTGTGCGGAAGACGGGACTTGAACCCGTACGCCCTACCGGGCACTACCCCCTCAAGATAGCGTGTATACCAATTTCACCACTTCCGCAAAAAAACTGTCGAAAAATAGTCTTCAATAATGTTAAAATCAACATAATAAGTTATTAAATCAAAAAAAAATTGCTCGAAAACTTGTTTTCGTATACAATCTCACTTTTTTTTTTGTTCCAATTACTCTTTACCAGCGCGTTTTTTCATCATCTTTCTTATTTCCATTTTAAAATCTTTTTCAAACAACAGGTACTTAAGTATTTTTTCATTATTCAAAATATCTGATAAAGAATTAAAATAGTTCAACCTTTCTTTTACAATTAAAAGATCGATATTTAGGATTTGATCATTTATTTTTGCGATATTGGCAGTTTTATTCGACATAAGATTTCTGGCTGCTTCAAGCAGCGAATCTTTCTCGCTTATTAATTTTAATATATTCTTGTTATGCTGATTTTTTCTTGCTATCAGTTTAATACTTGCTTCTTCATCAATTTTTAAATATTCAATCAGTTTGATGTTTTTTAATTCTTCAATTTTCTCATGACTGATGTTGTTTTTTTGATTTGTTTGAGCAAAATTAATGCTTGATAAAATCAGAACTGTAAATAATAACTTTAATGTTGTTTTCATATTATCACCTATCTTATGTCTAATGTAATTTGAAAATCGTCAGCTATCTGTTCAATTTCTGCAAATGCCGCATTATTTAAATAATAATCGACAGCTGAGGTTATTTTTATGTTTTCATATGTTTTTTCAATAATTGAATTTTCCGATATTGCAGCAAAATTGTATTCGTCCTGCTGTACAACTTCATCGTAGTAATTTAAATATGCCATATCATAATTTTTTGAATAATCTTTAAAGTCTGATAAACTATAAATAACTGTTAAAGCGGCAATAAAAAGAGATGAAAAACCGGCAATGGCATATTTATAATGCTTAACTTTAATTCTATTTTTTTCCAGACTTCTTCCAATCAAAGAATCGAAATAGTTTTCCTTTAATTCGATAGAATTGTAATCCTTAAGTAAATTCAGTTTATCAAATACTTTTTCATCAGTTTCTGATATTTTCTGTTTATTACCATTGAATTCTTGCTGAATTCCAAGTTTATCTGCTTCTTTTTTAATAAACTTCATAATTCATCCGTTTTAATATTTTAGTTATTGCATGATGATAATTTGCCTTTAGAGATCCTTCCGTTTTCCCTGTAACTTTTGATATTTCATTGTAATTCATTCCTTCAAAATGACGCAGCAGAAAAACCTCGCGCTGTTTTATCGGCAATCCGCCAAGCACTTCATTTAGTTTTTCCAATTTTTGCTTATCCTCAAGATTTTTAACAATATCATTGCTATCTTTTTTAGTAACATTTTCTATAGAGAAAAATTTTTTAATGTATTCTTTCCTCAAATAATTTATAGTTTTATTTGCAGTAATCCTATAAATCCAAGTTGATAATTCCGATTCGTATCTGAAAGAACTTATTTTATTATAAATTGTAATAATTACTTCCTGCGCAATTTCGTCGGCATCAAAATGATTACCTGTCATTCTTCGAGCATGCCAATAAATGTTTTTTTGATATTTCTTAACTAATTGTTCAAATGCGTATCTGTTACCTTTTTTAAAACTTTCAATTAATTCTGCGTCTTTCACATCAATCCGGATTTTAACTACGCAAATATGACAAATTTTATTCATAAAAGGTTTAAAGATTTAATTTTAAACTATTTAAAGGATTTTTATGTCATAATTTGCACAACAACAATTTGGGAGAATATAAAATGAAAGTTAAAACGTGGATTCCTTTTTTTGTGATTTTATTTACAGTATCATCATTTAGCCAGAAATTTGGGAAACGTAATGATTGTGAAAACAATTATAGATTTCAGGGGAAATGCATAGTGCCGGACTTGACCGATGAGCAACTACAAGCAATTGAGGATATAAAGTTAAATTACCGCGAAAAAGTGATAGATATTAAAACAAAGATCGAAAAGAACAAAATTGAGATTGAGAAAATTCTGAATTCAAAGGAAATAGACTTGGAAGAAATAAAAAGATTCATGAAAATAAATGCTGAACTGCTTACAAAAATAAGAGAAACAAGAATCGATATGACGTTTGAAATTTCTGGGAAATTGAATCCTGAGCAAAAAGAATTATGGATAAAAAAACATTTAGATAAAAGAAAATATTTGCGGGATCTGGGAAAAAGCAGAAAATTCAGAAACAGACAAATTGATTAACAAAAATAGTCCCCACTTCAAATAATAATAAATCCTAAAAATCCGGTTTTATTTACCGGATTTTTTTTAATCTAATTTTGTTCTAATAAGTCATATTTCTTACAAACTATTAATATTGTGTTCAATATCATTTTTTTTAATGTTCATTTTACTTAAGATTGCCTTTAATTAATCGATTATAATGTATAATTCAATTTATAAATTAGGAGAACCAGAATGAAAAAAATAATTACACTTTTTGGAATCGTGCTTGTTTTATTTTTATCGAGTTGCAGCAAAGACAGCGGCAACACCCCAGAAGCAGAAGACACATCCAACACAGATATTCCAGCTAACCCCTCAAACATTACTGTTCCGGAACCGACAATTAATAACATACAGCCTACGGCAAACATAACTCCGGCTGCAAATAACCCGGGAAGAATTCAAGTTAACTTAACCGGATTAATCAATCCTGCAACACAAAACCCTATTAACCTTTTTTATAACGCAGCAAATCCAGGTGCATCTAATATTTTTATAACTGAAGACGGAGTTGTTAAAGGACTGAAAGTTACAAAAGTAAGTACCGGAAATGTATTGAATGCAGATGTTGTATTTACAGTTGATAATTCCGGAAGTATGGACGAAGAAGCAGATTCTGTTGCTGCAAGTATTACAAAATTTGCAGCTTACTTGCAGGCAAGCGGGTTAAATGTCCGTTTTGCAGTTGTAGGTTATGATGTTTACGGTGAGGTAGCCGGAGGTGTTAATTTTACATCTGCAGAGCAGATTGACCATTACTTAAATAAACGTACAAGTTATTATGGATATACTGTTTCCGGTACAAATAGAACAGTAGGCTTCTTTGGCAGCGACAGTGCAACAATAGAAAACAAAGCAAACGGTTATGCCAGCGAAGTTTCTGATGAAAATGGTGTTGTAGCTGTTTTATTTGCCGACGCAAATTATAACTGGAGAGCCGGCGCTCAGAGAATTTTTATAAACTTTACAGATGAACCAACCTTTACAGGAACTAACTATTATTGGAATACAGCAAAACTTATTTCAACAATAGGCGGAAAAGCTACAGTGCATACAGTTTTTAGTGAAGACACTACGTATTACAGCAGCTACTGGGATGAATCCGCAGAAAGACCTTGGGAAATGAGCAAAGGTACCGGAGGTACGATTAAGTTTATTGATTCTTATGCTACCGGCCTCGATCTAACAAATCTTCCAGTTGCAGGTGCCCTTTCAAACAGTTATTTGATTGAATACACTGCCGGCTCAACAGGCAAATCGCATACTGTAATAATTACAATTATTGAAAGCAGTGCCGATGGCAAGCGAGAGTATACAATAAGTTATTAAAGTTTATATTCTTGAAAGTAAAAAAAGGCTGAGTACAAAATTATTCAGCCTTTTTTTTATTTGAATTTTATATGCCGGATGAACCCCCGTTTCAAATCGGGACGCACTAACAGGATGCTGAAATCAAATCGTTTATATACTTTTTTGATTTCATTCTCTTGATTTTCATTTCAAAATTTACAGCTTCGGTTGAATTCGGAAATGATTTGACATAAACCAGTTCCCACTGACCGCCGTTTCGGGTTGATTTTGTTTGTCCTGAATTATGTTCTTTTAGTCTTCTTTCTAAATTGTTGGTATGCCCGATATAATATTTACCGGTTTTTTTACTTTGAATTATATAAGTGTAAAATTCCATTGTCGGGGTGGGGAGATTTGAACTCCCGGCCTCTTCGTCCCGAACGAAGCGCGCTAACCGGGCTGCGCTACACCCCGAATGTTGTAAATTTTTATTCCTTTTCTTTCACTATTTTTAAGAGCTTTAAACTCCCGGCCTTCCCGATTCCGATCGGGACGCGCTAACCGGGCTGCGCTACACCCCGAATTTATAGTAAAGAATTGTCCAAATATAATAGAATTTTAAGAATTTCTAAAATACTTACTCTGATTTTTTTAACACTTCTTCTGCAATTTGCTGAAGAGATAAAACGATATTAACTGCATTTAGTTTTATTGCCTCGCTTGGCATTCCGAATACAACCGATGAAGCTTCATCCTGAGCAATATTGTAAGCCCCCGCATTTTTCATATCAAGCATTCCTCTTGCTCCGTCATCTCCGTTTCCGGTAAGTATAACACCAATACTGTTTTTCCCCGCATATCTTGCTGCAGATCTAAAAAGTATATCAACACTTGGTCTGTGTCTGTTAACAAGGGGTCCTTCCTTAACTTCAACATAATACCGGGCACCGCTTCTTTTCACTAAAATATGCTTATTCCCGGGAGCTATTAGAACTTGGCCGCGTAAAATTGAATCGTTATTTTCTGCCTCTTTAATTGAAATTTTACACGTTCTGCTTAGTCTCATTACCAAAGGTTTCACAAAATTCTCCGGCATATGCTGGGCAATTACGATACCCGGGGCATCGTGTGAAAACGCTTCAAGAAAAACTCTTAAAGCTTCAATCCCTCCGGTAGAAGCCCCAACTACCACTACTTTTTCAGTTGTTTGCAGCATAGCTGTGTCGTTCACAACTTCTTGTTCCGATGAAATTGGCAAAGTAGCTGCACTTTTTAAATTGTTGTATTTTTTTACATCAACTTTTGAGGCTGCTTTAACAACTTCGCAAATATGAATTTTGGATTCTTCCAAAAATTGTTTTGTACCCATTTTGGGTTTAGTGATTATCTCAACAGCTCCATATTCCAACGCTTTCAATGCTGTTTCCGATTCATTTCCTGTTAGACTGGAGCATATAACTACAGGTACAGGATGATGAGTCATTATTTTTTTCAGAAATGTTATTCCATCCATTTTGGGCATTTCTACATCAAGAGTGATAACATCGGGCACTTGCGTTTTCATTTTATTCACCGCAATATAGGGGTCAGCGGCTGTGGCAATTACTTCAATTTCCAGATCTGAAGATAATAATTCTGAAAGAGTTTGCCTAACAATGGCTGAATCATCAACAATAAGAACTTTAATTTTTTTCATTCTCTATTCCAATATTTATTTAATTTAAAGAATTTTTAATCAGTATTTTTTGTTAAGCCATTTTACATTCTTTTAAAACTATTGAAGGAATTAAACCAAGAGGAGATATCTTATCAACAGCTCCCCGCTTGATTGCTTCATTAGGCATACCGAATACTACGCAAGTTTTTTCATCCTGTGCAATATTATAAGCACCTGTAGCTTTCATTTCTTCCATTCCTCTTGCCCCATCATCACCCATACCTGTCATAATAACACCAACAGCATTTTTCCCTGCATATCTTGCAGCCGATCTGAAAAGTACATCAACCGAAGGACGGTGGCGGCTGACAAGCGGACCGTCTTTAATTTCTAAATAATATCTTGCTCCGCTTCTTTTAAGCAGTGTATGTTTATTACCGGGCGCAATTAAGGCTCTGCCTCTAATAACAGTATCATTATTTTCGGCTTCTTTTACAGAAAGTTTACACAACGAGTCTAATCTTTCTGCAAAAGAACGAGTAAAATTTTCGGGCATATGCTGTACAATAACTATTCCCGGAGAATCCAACGGGAATGATTCGAGGAAAACTCGCAATGCTTCAGTACCTCCGGTGGAAGCTCCAACAACTACTACTTTTTCGGTTGTCCGGAGCATAGCTTTATTATTTGCTTTTGCCAAGATTACATCTGCCGAAAGTTTAGGAGCTATTTCCGTTTTTTTATTTACAAAATTCTTAAGATTAACCAAAGACGCAGCTTTTATTGTGTCGCAAATATGTATTCGAGATTCCTCGAGGAATTTTTTCGTTCCAAGCTGGGGCTTAGTGATAATTTCTACGGCGCCGCTTTCTAAAGCTTTTAGTGCGGTTGTGGAACCTTTATTAGTTAAGCTTGAACAAATAACTACAGGAATAGGATACTGGCTCATTATTTTTTGGAGAAATGTTATCCCGTCCATTTTTGGCATTTCGATATCAAGAGTTATCACATCCGGTATAACTTCTTTTATCTTGTTTGCAGCAATAAAAGGGTCCGAAGCTGAACCAATCACTTCAATTTCATTATCGGACGAAAGAATTTCCGATAATGTGTTTCGCACTACTGCCGAATCATCTACTATTAAAACTTTAATTTTTTTCATTGCCTTTTAATCTTGTTAAGTATACATCGCCGGTATGCGTAACAAAATGTAATTTTCTTCCGCGTGTTCCTCCGGTATCGAAAGCTTTAATTTTAATACCTAACTTTTTTAATTCTTTTTCTGCTTCTTCAATATTCTGTTTTCCAACTGTATAATCGTTATCGTTTGTTTTTTTTAACACATCCGATCCGCCAAACAGTTTTACTTCCAAATCACTTATTTTAATTTTTCTCGATTCGAATTTTTCAATCATAGCTTTTATTGTACAATTAACATATTTATATGACGAATTACAATTTTTGCAATTGCATCCGTTTGAGTTGCATTTTGGCAGCTGGCAATGCGATATTGCACTGAACTTTGAAACGGGATCATACATTGTTATTGCAATACAGGAACCTAAAACTGTTGTAACTACTAACGGTTTATTGCTGAAATGCAATTCACCCGGATGAAGATACAAAACAGTATTATTTTCGAGTATTTTTTTCATTATATTTTTCTGTAAGTGCTTGCAATTACCTGGGTTACTGGAAAGTTACTTTTAATTATCGATTCCGAATGCCCGAGAAACAAATAACCACCTGGAACTATGTAGTCTAAAAGACGCCTGATAAGGTTTTCCTGTGTATCTTTGTCGAAATAAATAATCACATTCCGGCAGAATATTATATCAAACTTTTGTTCAAGTCCGTAATCTTCCTGCATAAAATTCAGCCATTTGAATCGCACCGAATTTCTTATTAATGGAGTTACCCGTACAAGTTTTTTTGAACGGTCTTTGCTTCTTAAAAAATACTTTTTAATTATCTGCGGCGGAATTTCCGATATTTTACTTTCTTCGTAAACTCCTCTGCAAGCTGCTTCCAAGACTCTTGTAGAAATATCTGTTGCAATTAAATTAAACTTAAATCCAAGTGAATAATTTGCATACTCCTGAAGTTCGATAGCCAGAGTATAAGGTTCTTCGCCTGTAGAGCAGCCGGCGCTCCAAATATTTACAGGTCTTATTATTCCGGCCCCGTTAACTATACTTAATTCTTTTAACGCTGTTTGTTTTAAGAACTCGAACTGTTTAGGCTCGCGGTAAAAATCTGTTTTATTTGTTGTTATAACATCAACCATCTGGGTTATTTCATTACGGCTGCCTTCTTCCGAAAAAAGAAATTCGCAGTATTTTTTAAAAGATTGAATATTTAAATCTTTTAGCCTTTTACGCAATCTTGCTTCTACAAGAATTTTTTTTGACTCGGGCATCTTAATCCCGCTCAGCTGATAAATAAATCTGCTTAGTTTTAAAAAATCTTCTTTAGAAAGCGTTTCCGCTTTAATTTGATTCATTTTTTTCCTTAAAAAAAGTGCACCTCATTGGGTGCACTTTGAATTAATATTATCAGAATTTTTCAAATTCCTGATCCAGTTTATCGGAATCTGTTCCCATATCTATTGTGAAGCCATTTTGTTTCAGCGAATTTTGATTTGATTTTGATGCTTTTACCGAAGCAGTTGGCTTCCCCTGTTTATTTTTTCCTGCCGGGTTTAAAGCCTTTACTTCATTATAGCTGTTTGATTTCTGCATTGCTGGTGCAATCCTTTTAATCTGGTGGTTTGACCTTAATTCATCCAATTTGAAATAAGAAACTGCGCTTTGAAGCTGCTCTGCCTGGCTGGACAATTCCTCGGCAGTAGAAGCCATCTGTTCTGTTGCCGAAGAGTTCTGCTGAATAACCTGATTAAGCTGCTGAATTGCACTGTTGATTTGCTCTGCTCCTGTATTCTGCTCGTTGCTTGCAGCTGTAATTTCCTGAACAAGCTCCGATGTTCTTTGAATATCCGGTACAATCTTTTTGAGTAATTCTCCTGCTTTTTCGGCAACATCAATGCTCGAAGCTGAAAGTTTATTTATTTCGGCAGCGGCTGTCTGGCTTCTTTCTGCAAGTTTTCTTACTTCGCTTGCAACAACTGCAAAACCTTTTCCGTGCTCGCCCGCTCTTGCTGCTTCAATTGCTGCATTAAGGGCAAGAAGATTTGTTTGTCTGGCTATTTCTTCAATTATCGATATTTTACCGGCTATTTCTTTCATTGCATCAACAGTTTCAGCAACAGCTTTACCGCCCTCAATTGCATCTTCGGCAGATTTAAGTGCTATCTTTTCTGTCTGCTGTGCATTGTCGGTATTTTGCTTTATATTTGCCGCCATTTCTTCCATCGAGGAAGAAGCTTCTTCGGCAGCGGCTGCTTGTTCAGTAGAACCCTGCGACATTTCTGAAGCGCTTGCGCTCATTTCCTGACTTCCTGTTGCAACATTTTCAGCAGCGTTTTTAACTTCCATAATTATTTCAGCCGTTGCTTTTACCATTTCAGTAAGTGATTGCATAAGATAATCATTTTCCGAACGTTTTTTAAGTTCAACAGTTAAATCTCCGTTAGCAACCAAGGAAGCTTTATCAATTATTAAATTAAGAGCAGCAATAAGTGAATTTATGTTTTCTTTAATCAAGTTAAAATCGCCGTTATATTTATCCTTAATTGTTTCGGGCATATCACCTTTTGCTATACGGTCAACGTATTCTGCTGCCATATTCAAAGGACCTATTACAGCATCTAAAGTATCGTTTACACCTTGAACAATCTTTCTGAAATCGCCTTGATGTTTTGTTGCATCAGCGCGTGTATCAAGTTTCCCTTCGATTGCTGTTTTGGCTAAATCCGATGTATCTTGTACCATCATTTTTAAGGCTTCAATCATTTGAATTACTGATGGCACAAGTTTATCATTATCACTTCTTCTTCCAACCTTTTTTAATTCTTCTAAGTCTTTAAGATCTCCATTGCTTATGTTATTTACAATGTTGATAACATAAAGAATTCTCTCTCTTACAAGATTTACAGATAATGCTGTTTGATTAAAGATACCTTGATATTTACCATCAACTTTTTGAGTATAATCGTTAATTGCCATTTTCTCAAGAACATTGGAAGCCTCAACTAATCCACCCAATCCGTCAATACAATTATTTAGATTATTTTTTATCTCGTTAAAATCTCCGTTATAATTATCAGTTATTTTGTTTGGAATATCTCCCTTTGCAATTCTATCAATATATTCTGCAGCAACATTCAAAGGTCCTATCACAGCATCCAAAGTGTCGTTAAAACCTTGTATAATTGCTCTGTAATCGCCTTGATGTTTCATAGCATCGGCACGGATGGCAAGTTTTCCTTCAACAGTAGCCTGCGATAACATTTGAGTATCACTAAACAACATTTTTATATTGTTCCTAATGCTGTTCAATCCTTTTGTAAGTATTATTTGTTTCCCAGGAAGATCTCTCATTTCTTTGGACAATTTACCTTCGGCATATTCATTTATTAGTCCAATCCCTTCTAAAACAGGAAGTGTAACAGCATCTAAAGCTTCATTGGTTCCAGTTATTAAAGTTTTATATATACCTGATAATCCTTCAGTTTTACAGCGTGCCTCTATATCGCCTTCTTTTTGAGACTTATTCATTTCATCAAGGCTATTGACCATTACATTGAGCTCATCAATACATACATTAAAATTATTCTTAATTTCGTTAAAATCGCCATTGTAATTATCAGTAATTTTATTAGGAATATCTCCCTTAGCTATACGATCAATGTATTCTGCTGCTACATTCAACGGACCTATTACAGAATCCAGCGTATCGTTTACGCCTTGAATAATTGCTCTGTAATCACCCTGATGTTTTAATGCATCGGCGCGAACTGCAAGCTTTCCTTCAACAGTTGCTTTCGATAAAATATTTGCATCTTTTACAAGTTCTTTAATGTTATTTATCATTTTCTGCATCGCATTAAGCAGTACGCCGAATTCGTCTTTCCGTTCAGTTGAAAGGTCAATATTCAAATCGCCGTTCGAAATTTTTTCTGAACTTTCTGCTGCAATTTTTAACGGATTTGTTATATTTTTAATCATATAATATGCTGCAGCAATTAAGGCAAGCATCGATATTATTGATATTATAACAATAAGATTTTTTGAATAAGAGTATGTATCTTCTGCAGCAAAAGCAGCTTGATCTATTAATTCATTCTGGTATTCAATAATTTTATTTGCAGCGTTTGTATATTCGTTTTGAGCACTTCTTACTTTTTCAATCAGATATATACCTGCATCATTATATCTTTTTTCATTTATCATTTCTGTAAACGGAGCTCTGGCATCATAATATTTCTGTCTGGCTTCTTCAAGTTCGGCAATAAGCCTTTTCCCTTCCTCGGTTTTTACTTTACTTTTAAGCGAATCGATATTATCCCCAACAGTTTTTGCACCTTTTTTAATTCTTTCATTATTTTTTTCAACCTCGCTGGCAAACTGTGGTAAATCTCTTAATATAACCAAATTACGCATCGAGCGGCTGACATCGCTTATGGCTATAATTATTTCGTTAGCCCATACAGTTTTAGGATATTTATCGGTTGTGATGTTTACAGTTTCTTCATTTAAGTTTGCAAGATTAGAAACCGAAATGACAATAATTATAAGCATTGCAACAGATATTATTGCATAACTTAGTATTAGTTTAACTCCTATTTTCATTTTATACTCCTATGTTTAGTATTTTCATTTTTAGTAAACTATTATGCTTCTGTGAACATTTTTTATTGTGTATTTAATTATATCTTCCGGATTTTCGGTAATGGGTTTTCCATGTCCGGGGTAGATTGTCTTAATTTTCAGTCGTGAAAGTTTGTTTAAGGTTTCCAGGTAATCCGGTGTGTAAGATCCTAAAATATCCCTGACTTGAATTGTTGTATCTCCTGTAAACAGTATTTGTTCTTCCTCGTTATATATGCAGATTGAATCGGCAGAATGACCCGGTGTGTGGATTATTGTGAATTCTTTATCCGCAAGTTTAATTATTTCTCCGTCTTGTAAAGTCAAATCCGTTAATCCTACAGTTTTAATAAACGAATATATTTTGGAATTATATTTTTTCTTTAACGCCATTGCTCCGCCTATATGGTCGAAATGATTATGTGTTAAAATTACTTTATCAACAGGGTTTTTTCCAACACCTGTATATGTTTCTTCGATATCTTTAACAATATAATTATCGCTGCCTGTATCAATTACGGCGTTAACGTCCGAAAGTGTATTCCATTCACCCAAAAGCATGTAGCTGTTACCGCTGTATAATTGCGGGTTTGTCTTTAAGCTTATAATCTTCATATTTCAATTTTCCTGTATAGTTGAGCATCGGAAACTACTTGTTGAAACATATGAGATAATTCTTCGGGCATTTTCTGAGTATGTTCCGAAACAAATAAACCGCCGGGAGAAAGCGATTTATGGAACATTTTAATTACTTCAATTCTTTCATTTTGCTGGAAATGTAAAAGCACATTTTTGCATAAAATTAAACTGAACCCGTCACCAATAGAATTGAGCGATAAAAGATTGTGTTTTTGAAATTGGACTCTGTCCCTGATAAGATTTATAAGCTGAAAAGCTTCCGGCTTTGTTTCAGCCTTTTTGAAATATTTATTAAAAATTTCTTTAGGAATTCTTTTAGTTTCTTCGTCTGAATAAACAGCATCTTTTATAATATTTCCGAATTGCTCGCTTTCATCAATATCTGTGGCTGTTATATATAAATTCTTAAATGAGAAACTGCCCATTTTTTCAGCCAGCAGAATAGCCATGGTAAAAGGTTCGGGACCCATTGCACAGCCGGCATCCCAAATTCTTATTCTGCTCCGTCCTGTAACTTCGGGAACAAGCACATTTACTGCATGCTCAAGCGTGTATAAATCTCTGAAGAAAAATGTAAAGGCCATATTTACTCAATTTTGAATTCTTAATTTTTAATTATGAATTATTTGATTGCGTTTCGGAAGTTCCAGATAATTCGCTGCTTCCAGCTTCCTGAAATACCTCCAGTTCTTCTGAAGAGAATATTTTATCGATATCGAGTATCATTATAAAATTTTCATCGCGTTTACCCATTCCCATAATAAAATTTGCTTTATATCTGTTGCCTATGTTCGGAGCCGGCTCAATTTGATGAGGTTCTATATCAAATACTTCCTGAACTGAATCTGCCAGTGCGCCTATCACTATTTTTTCACCCTCAATCGATATTTCCAGAACAATAATGCAGGTATCAATAGTGCGTTCGGTTTTGCTTAAGCCGAATTTCATACGTAAATCTATAACAGGTACCACGCTTCCTCGTAAGTTTATTACTCCGCTCATAAAATCGGGCACTCTTGGAATTTTTGTAATTGTTGTGAATTCCAAAACTTCGTGGACTTTAGCAACATCAACTGCAAATATTTCCTCATCCAGGTTGAAAGACAAATAAGGCTTTGTTTCTGTGATTGCAGGTATACTCATTTGAGTTCTCCTTTTATATTACTTAATCAAATTTCGTTATTCGGTAATTTTAGTCCCAATTTTTCAATTGTTTCCCAAAATTTTTGTTTATCAAACGGTTTAACAACGTAGGCATCGGCACCGGATTTATAATATGATTCAACTACATTTTTAGGATCTCCCAAAGCTGTAATCATCATTATTTTCACTTCTTCCGAGCTCTTTAATCCCATAAGCTTCTCTTGTTCCCTTATGGCTTTTACGGATTCCTTACCATCCATTAAAGGCATCATTATATCCATGCAAATAAGGTCGTAAGGTTCTTTTTCAATCCATGCCTGAAGAAATAACCGAATTGCTTCTTCTCCGTTAACAGCCTGATCTGTTTTTCCGGTTTTCGAAAGCATGTATTTTAGTACTTGTCGTATTGAATACTCATCATCTACTATAAGAGTTTTCATTGTAATCTCCCGTAATTGTTTACAGAATCATTTTCTTCCCACTCAATCAATTTCAGCAAATCAAGAATAAGCGCAAGAGTTCCGTCGCCTAAAATTGTTGCCCCTGAAATCTCTTTTATATTTTTATATACTTTTCCTAAAGATTTAATTACAGTCTGGTGTTCTCCGATTACCTGGTCAACAATAAAACCTATTCTCCTTTCGTTTACCTCTGTAATAACAACCTGCTGTATTTCGGGTACTTGCCCGTCAATATTAAATTTTTCTCGGATATTAATATATGGCACTAAACTTCCCCTTACATTTGCCATTTTTCTTCCGCCCGATTTCTTAATTTCATCTTTTGTAAGCTCAACACATTCTTTAACTGTTGAAAGCGGAAATATGTAATAGCTGCTGGAAATCTTAACTAAAAGTCCTTCAATTATTGCTAAAGTTAAGGGGATGCGAAGAGTAATTACTGTACCTTTGTCTGCCTCACTTTTAATATCGAGCGATCCGCGAAGATTTTCGATTGCTTTGATAACTACGTCTGTACCTACTCCTCTTCCGCTGATATTTGTTATATTCTCGGCTGTGGAAAATCCAGGTTTTGTTATCAGTTGGAAAATTTCATTTTCCGTTAATTCAGCATCTTTGGAAATAATTCCTTTATCAACAGCTTTCTTTTTAATTTTTTCAGGATTTAATCCTGCACCGTCGTCGCTTACTTTTATCAAAACATCACCGCCCGAGTGTACTGCGCTCAATTTAATAACGCCCCGTGTCGATTTACCTTTTTTTCGTCTTTCTTCAGGCATTTCAATTCCATGATCTATACAGTTCCTAATTAAATGAACAAGCGGTTCATTTAATTTATCTATCACAGTTTTATCAAGTTCAGTTTCTGCTCCTTCCGTCTGAAGTTCTACCATTTTCCCTAATTCATTCGATAAATCCCTTACTAACCGCGAAAAATTAGCAAAGGTATTTCCTATCGGCATCATTCTTATTCCCATTGCATTATCGCGCAAATCTGTGGTCAATCTTTCAACTTCTTCGGAAATTAATGTTAAATCGTGCAGATTGTATTTTGCTGAAATCTGTGTAAGCCGAGATTGAACAGTTACAAGTTCGCCTACTAGATCAACAAGACGGTCAAGTTTTTCGCTGGAAACTTTAAGGTTTGATCCTGCAGCAGAATTTGATTTATTCTTTTCCTTTTTAGATTTATTTACTTCTGTCTCTTTTTCAGCAGCCGATTGCTGTATTTCATTTTTCTCGGTGATAGCGCAATCGCTTTGTTTTCTAATTTTACTTATGCAGTTTTCAATATCGGAAATGTTTTTATTGGACAAGCTGAAAACACATTCACATAGTTCTTCAAATTTAACATCCGGCACATTTTCTTCTTTTTCTGCTATTTTCTCAAATCTCAGTTCACACTGGTCTTCAACAAAAATAAAAACATCTCTAATCTCATTTTCTGTTCGGTCAGTTCTTAAAATAATACTCCATTCAGCATAGCAATATTCGGGATTAAACTCATCCGGATTTATCTTACTATTTATTTCGCCAAAAATAATTGCCGCACCCATTCCTTTTAATTCTTCCAAAAGACATAAAGGATTAGTTCCGGTAAGAAAAATATTTTGTTCCGGTTTAAAGAATATATTTATAAGTTTTTCATTCGAAATCTCCTTAGCAATTTCTTCGTTATTCTTTTCAATCTCAGTTTCACAATACTCTTTTACCATTTTGCGAAAACTGTTAACTATCTGGATTGCCTTAATTTCATCTTCAGCAGAAGTCTGTTCAGTATTTTTAAGAAAAATTTTAATAATATCGCAAGATTGTAAAGTAAGATTTATAAGTTCTTTTGTTATTTTTATTTTCCCGTCTCTTACAAAATCGAAGACCGTTTCTATTTCGTGCGTAAAACGGGCAATATCCTCAAACCCGAACATCGCTCCCGAGCCCTTTATAGTATGCAAAGCACGAAATGCTCTGTTAATAAGATCAGTGTCTTCGGGAGATATCTCAAGCTCGAGGAGTGAACTTTCCAATTCTGAAAGCAATTCTTCGGCTTCTGCTATATACGCTTCACTGTGAATATCCATAAGTACTCTTTATTTTAAGAACCCAATATTTTCTTTGTTACTTCCACCAGCTGTTCGGGACGAAAAGGTTTAACAATCCAGCCGGTTGCTCCGGCTTGTTTGCCTTGCATTTTTTTATCATTCTGAGATTCGGTTGTTATCATAATTATTGGCAGAAATTTATTTGCCGTGCTGCTTCTTATATGCTTTATCAGCTGTATTCCGTCAACAAACGGCATATTTAAATCGGTAAAAACCAGGTTTACAATATTGCTTTCTAATTTTGTTATAGCGTCTCTTCCGTCGGTTGCTTCAATTACTGAATATCCTGCATCTTCAAGCGTAAATCTTATCATCTGCCTTACACTTGCCGAATCGTCAACTGTCAAGATTACTTTTTTCATAAAAACCTTTATAATTTAGTTAATGATTCAAGCTGATTTTCAAAACCTGCTTGGGATATTGTTTCGGATAGAACCGGACTATTACCTGCATTGATTATCAATTTTTTATTATTCTTCTTAAAGTATAAATCTGCATAATAAACAAGCTGCAAAAAGGATACATCTATCAAGTCGGCATTTTCAATATTTAAATGTATCTCATTTATTTCGGGTAAAACCGTTTGCAGCTGCTTATTAATTTCTTCTGCTCTGCTTATTGTGAGCTGCCCTTCTAAGTTTATTGTAATCTTTGTTTCTTTGTTTTTCATTTTATTTCCTAAAAAAACTCTATATTGCTTTCGTTTGATTCTGTATCGTTATCATTTATATGCTCTTTATAATTGACGCTATTTCCGTTTTTAGTATAGAACGATTTATGAATATCTCTCTCGGATTTCATCGAATAATTTTTTTCGAGAAAATTAAATGCTTTGTTTTCCCCCGTCAATTTCAGGTTGGCATTTTTTCCTGTCTGGCTTATAACTTCCTTCATTATTTCTTCAACTGCATTTAACGAATAATTAAATAATTCTTCAATTCTCAGGTTTCCAAGCAATTTTGATATTTCAGTACTAAGCTCTTTAACTTCGAAATTAAGATTTTGATTTATTATTTTTATGCTCGAGTTTACATCTTCGGCTTTACCAGTAAGTCTGTCCAGAACAAGCGTCATCTCATCAAGTTCTTTTGTGTTTTTTTCTGTTTCATTCGAAATCCCTTTTCTTAAGGATTGAGATATTTCGGTAATTCCTAAGATTGTTTCGTCGATATTTTTTATTTGCTCGGCTGTATCAATTGAAAGTTCCCTTATCGAACTCGCCAAAACCGATAATGCAGCTCCGCGGCTTCCCAGTTTTGCTGTTTTAACAATTGCGTTTAGTGAAATCAGTTCAATTTCAAGTCCAGCCATTTTAATATCATTCAGAAGTGAAGAAATTTTTTCAATCGTATCGGCACTGGAACTTACAGCATCCACAAGTTCTTTATTTGTCTGCAAATTTTCTTTTAGCGAAAGATTTACCGTTTTTATTTTTTGCTGAATCTCTGTTAAAACTGTAGAATTCTGATTCCCTGTAATTCCGGTAATCGACTGCGAAAATGAAATAAAATCAGTAACATCTTGCTGGAGACTGCCCAATCCGTTCTTTATTTCCGAAGAAGCTTTCCGGATACTCTCGCGTGTTTGAAAAAGCTGGTTCAATTGAAGGCGCATCATTTCATTTATTACAGATGCTGATTCAACTATTTTTTCCTGATTTGGTTCTTCCAAATTTTGGTATCTGTCTGCAAGCTCTGTATAAGCAGATTGAATATGTTCAATCTGCTGCCTTGTAATGTCGTGGAATTGAATTGCGGTTACAATTTTTCCGGCTTGTTTACTTATGATTTCCGATTTTCCAGGAATCATTTCAGCAATTTGAGCCGATTCCTGCTTCTTTTCGATAAGCTGTAAAAGTCCTTCTTCAACTTTCTTTATTATTTCATCTTTATTCGAATTCCTTTCACAAATAACCTTATTTACTTTTTTTAAAGTATCTTCAATCATTTTATCGAGCTGAAGAGTAAGTTTAAAAGTTATATCCAGCTTACTTCTTATAACTTCCGAAAGTTTTGTTACTTCCTCGGCAAGAATGTTAAATTCTTTGTTATCCGAATTAAGGCTTGCATCTTCAATTCGTATCGATATTCCGAGAATATTTAAAAGTTTCACGCTTTTTTTGAATCCTTCGAGCGGTGAATAAATATCGCTTATATTTTTACGAATCTGCAAAAGTGTAGAATTGGCATTTGCAGTCAGTCCGTCAGTTTCGGCAGAATATTTTTCGAGATTTATTAAAAACAGGTTCAAGTTTTTTATTGTTTCTGTTATATCGTTACCGGAAAGTAATTCGGATAATTGCAAAGAAATTCCTGGAATATCCTTTGATTTATTATAAAATTTTCTCAGATATTCGCCTGTTTCCAAAAATTCACTTTCAGAAATGCTGTTAAGTTTTCTTAATTCTTCATTTGCACTTAGAATCAAGCTTATCCAGTTTTCTATATTTTTCTGTTCGGCAGAATTCAAATTTTTACCATCTTTTTATTAAGAAATAATTGGAAACGAAAGTACTATTATTACATTTCTCTCGATACTGCATTCTATTTTTATTATTCCGTGGCAAAGACTCATAATTTTTTTCACAATTGCCAAACCAAGTCCGTTACCCTGCTGCTGAATTTTTTCTCTGCCGTGCTGAACAAACGGGACAATATCATTTCCGTTTTTTACCGGGAAATCTATTTTACTTTTATTTGTAACAGTCAGATTATAAAAACCATCCGCTATTGCAGCTTCTATATTAATTTTCTCTCCAAATTCCGAAAATTTTAAGGCATTTTCAATTAATTCCGAAATGCAAAACTTGAAATATTCTTTGTTAATTTTCAGATAGGTTTCATCAATTTGCAAAGTATTTATATTGGCAGAATCGAATTTCCCAAAAACATTATTGAATATTTCGGAAACCGGATATGCTTTATCCTGAAGAATATTATCCTTTTCGGTTTTAACCGTTATTTCGGAAAATATTATGAATTTTTCAATTCGGTTATAAAGTCTTAACCCCGATTCTTCAACAAGTTTTAACATTTCGATAACTTCATTTTGTTTAAAAGAATCGAATTCGGTTAATAGCATCTGCGTAAAACCTATTATAGAAACAAGCGGGGTACGAAGCTCGTGAGGAATATAAAAGGAAATATTTGAAGCAATTTCGTCAATTTTCGCATTTCTTTTTTTGCTTTTTTCAAGCCGTATTTTAACAGCGCTCAGCAAATCTTTTGCTCTGAATGGTTTGATTATATAATCATCAGCCCCCTTATTCATTCCTATACGGATATCATTATAATCAGCTTTGGCGGTAAGGTAAATAAAAGGAATATACCCCGAATCGTTTTGACTTATTTTTTCCATTAATTGATAGCCGTCCACTTCCGGCATCATAATATCCGAGATAATAAGATCGGGTGTTTTTGTTTTTAGAATATCGATTGCCTGATTGCCGTTTGAAGCGCTTAAAACCGAATAACCGCTGTTCGACAGCAAATCTATTAAACCGCTTCTTACCGAAATTTCATCTTCTACAACTAAAATTGTTTCCATTTGAACCTGAAATAAAATAATTACAAAAGTATTTTCGAAATTGTATTCAGGTATTAAAAAGATATTAAATGAATGGCGTTTTTTAGAACTTGACGGTTTGTTTTTGCAGTAAACGGTTGTTTCAAGCTGATAATTTTTCTTTTATTTTTGAAAGATAGCGGCGGCTGGATATAAGAGTTTCGGGATAATTTTGAATTTTTATAAAAAAATTACCTTTACAGCCTTTTTCAATGCTGCTGATTTTATTGATGTTAACAAGGTATGATCTGTGAATTCTTAAAAATGCTGAATTGGGAAGTATTTTTTCCCAATCCTTTAACACACGTCTTACAAGCATTGGTTTTTTAGAATCGGTAAACACATTTGAATATTCGCCTTCGGCTATTATGCAGTTAATGCTGTTGAAAGAAATTATTTGAGTTGTATTATTATATTTCAGAAGAATTTTATCTTCAATATTTTTTTGCTTATTACCAAGTGTGTTGTTTTTATCTGTTTTATTAAGTTTCCTGTATTTAGAAAGTCGTGTTTCAACTGCATTAATCAATTCCGAAGCCTTATAAGGTTTTGTTATATAATCGTCAGCACCCAAAGTCATTCCTTTTCTGAAATCTTCGGGATTTGATTTTGAAGTAAGAAAAATAAACGGAATTCCAGAAGAATTGGAATTATTAATCTGCTCTATCACATTATAACCGTCAACACCAGGCATCATTATATCGCAAATAATTAAGTCTGGTTTTATTTCTTTAGAAAGCGTTATGCCTTCCCGCCCGTCTGCAGTAGTAAAAACCAGGTAACCGTAATTTGTAAGCAACTCAAACAAGTTGGTTCGGATGCTGTATTCATCTTCGATAATAAGTATTTTTTCTTTTTTCATTTACCGCCGGTTTGCAACTATAATAAACAAGGTTAATACTTTTAGTTGTTTTAAATTTACTTACTTTTCAAAAGTCAGTCCATAATTTTTTATCGGCTTATTTAATCTATTGGAATTAAAATTGTAAATTTCGTTCCAACTCCTTTTTGCGAATTAAAATCGAACAGACCCTTATGGGCATCCACTGCTTTTTTCACAATTGCTAAACCAAGACCGGTGCCGGGTTTATCCCCAATATTTCCTCCTCGGAAAAAAGGCTCAAATATTCTTTTCTGATCTTCAGTATCAATTCCATATCCATTATCTTCAACTGTAATTTCTAAATGACCGCTTATAAGTTCTTTAATTCGGAGATAAATTTTTCCGTCTTTTGGGGTATACTTAATGGCATTTGAAATCAGATTTATTATTAACTGTCTGATTAGTTTTTCATCTATCAAGTATTCTTCTTTCTGCGGATCATAAATATAAGTAAGTTCATGATCAAACAGCGGATCGTTTTTACAATTTTCAATAATCTCGCTGCAAACTTTCTTTAAGTTAGTAATTCGAGGATGGAAATTATTCTTTTTAAAATCACCGCTTGATAAAACAAGAACATCATTAATAAGCGAGGTCATTTCCTGTACAGAAAATTGAATTTTATTTATATGTTCAAGGTATTTGTCTTCGTTCCATTTCCGTCCGAACATTTCAAGCAAATCTGCCGATGAAAGGATTGCAGTTAGCGGCGTACGGAATTCGTGCGATGCCATCGAAATAAAATTTGTTTTAAGTTCACCCAGTTCTTTTTCTCTTTCAAGTGATTCTTCGAGACTTATTTCAAGTTTTCTTCTTTCTGTTATATCCCGCCCGAAAGCAATAACCGAGGAAATTTCATCCTCATCTTCAAATTCGGGCATAAATATCCAATCAGTATAAATCCCTGAGGGATATTCAAGTTCTGTGCGGGATATTTTTCTACTGCGAATAGTACTTTCAATTAAATTGTCAATAAAGTCAATCAGAACATTTGATGTATTTAGATCCCTTAAAGATGAAAAAACAATTCTCTTTACATCTAGTCCAAGCATATTGGCAAATTCCGGATTTCCATATAGAATTTTAAAATCTTTATCAATTCTCAGTATATAATCCTTTGAAGTATCGGAAAGTTTTCTGAACCTTTCCTCAGATTGGAAAAGCTCTTCAGTTCGTTTTTTTACTAGTATTTCAAGTTGCGAGCGGTATTTGTTTAACTCTTTTTCGGCTTCACGCCTGTCCGTAATATCGTGTACAATGCAATAAATAAAAGGTCTTTTTTCGATAATAATATTTCCGGCAAATATTTCTACGTCGCGTTCTGCATTGTTTGAAGTTTTATGCTTTGCTAAGAAATATTTTCTTGCAAAATCTCTTTGCTTTATTATTTCATCCATTATTTTTTGTGTTGGATATATGTTCAAATCGAAGTAACTCATTTTAAGTAAAACAGATTTTTGGTATCCGTAATATTTGCAAGCCATTTTATTTGCATCGGTAATTATTCCTGTTTCAGGATTAAATAAAAGCATCACTGCCGAACTTCCTTCAAATATACTTCTATACCTGTCTTCGCTGTATTTAAGTTCTTCTTCAATCTTTTTACGTTGAAGTATTTTCCAAAAATTATCTATCAATAACTCAACTACTTCCGCATCCTCTTTAAGAAATTCTCCTTTTTTATTAATTAATCCTATTATTGCCTTCATCCTGCGCTTTTCAAAAATAGGAATAACAAGTTCATTGTAAACTTCAATATTCTGACCTAAATAACTGGTTCTATTTTCCTTAATATTACTCTTCCAGATACTTTTTCTTTTATTAATGCATTCTTTCCAAATTTCAGGGATATCACCTTCTTTTTCAATAAATTTTTCTTTATTTAATTCTGAATTATTTTTATTTGATATCCATATTTTAAAAGTATTGATGTTATTCTTTTTTTCAACAAACACAATATAAAAGCTTTCATTCTGAAATGTTTTTTCGAACTGTTTGAAAGTATTCTTTACCATTCCTTCAACAGTAAGTTCATCCTGTATCTGATTAAGTTCGGCTACATAACTTAAAACCTCGTTAATTTTTTCCTGCTTGGTTATATTTGTAACAATTCCGGCTCTTTGGCATACTTTTCCGCTTTCATCTAATATTGCAAATGATTTAACCCGGATCCATCTAATATTTCCACTAGGGCTGATTACCCTGAACTTATCATCCAGATATGTTTTATCTAAAAATTTAAGATTCTGAAAAATATTAATAATTTTGTCTCTATCATCCGGATGAATATTAGGGGCTAAGTCTAATGGGTTCTCATAAAGTCTTTTACGCGATACATTAAATATTTCAGGATATGCTTTGTTTATGTAAACAAATTTTAAGGTCGCAATGTCAATTATCCAAAACCCTGCATCAACGTTTTCTGCAAATTGTCTTATCATTTCTTCGCTTTCTTTAAGTGCAATTTCTGCTTTTTTTCTGTTGGTTATGTCCGAAATAACAACAGCAAATTGACCTGGTTTTGGTGAAAATGAATTCACCTCGAAATATTTATCAAGCTCAACTGTGTAATTTTCGTAAAACTTGGTTGTCCCTTTTAATGCTACTTCTCCATAGATTTCTATCCAATAGTTCTCAGTTTTGGGTAGAATTTCTTTTACTGTTTTTCCTAAAACCTTATTTGATTTTAATCCTGTAATTTTTTCGAAAGCGGGATTGACCACTAAGAATCTGTAATCGACAGGTTTATTTTCGGAGTTAGTTATTATTTCGTGCAGAGCAAAACCCTGTGTAATGTTTTCGAAAAGCAGCCTGTATTTTTCTTCGCTTTCCTGTAATTGGTATTTCGATTTGTTGTTTTCTGTTATATCAAGTATAAAATGTAAAAAACATTTTTCATTTGCCAGCTCAATGCTTTCTGCCGAAACTCTAAAATCGCGTATTTCACCGGATTTAATTCTGAACTGCGTTTCAAAATCAACTATTTTCCCACCTGAAATCAGTTTTTTGATGTATTTTTCTCTATCCTCCGGCTTTAACCATAAATTAAGTTCTAAAGTTGTTTTACCAATTACATCATCCCTTTTGTAACCGGTAATTTTGAGAAATGTATCATTTACTTCCAGCAGTTCGCTAGTAACTGAAGAGGTAAGAATAATTGATTCGGGAGACTTAATAAAAGCCTTTGCAAATCTTTCCTCAGAAAAACGAAGAGTTTCTTCTGCTATTACTCTCTCGGTAATATCTTGGTTAACACCGTACGCCCTAATGGGTTTTCCATTTTCATCTTTAGATACAAAAAACCTGACAATTATATAACCGATAGTTCCATCACCAAATCTTGCCTTATGTACCAATTCTCGTTCATAGCCATTAAATGCACTTCTTGCTTCTTCAATTTCGTTTAAAATATTATCCCTATCATCTTGTAATAGGAATTTTTTTACATATTCGTCCGATTTTATAACATAACCGCCCATTTCACTGGCATTTGTGCGCATCATTTTATAGAACTGATCATTAAAATATAATTCGTTATTTATTAAATCGTGTTCCCAAAAACCTAACTTTGCAATATCAAGAACGCGAAATAATTTCTGCTGATTATCAAAGAATTCCTGCTCTAAAGTCCGCTTTTCAGTAACTTCATTTAACCTTACAAGAAAAATATTTTTGTTTTTTTCAAATACTTTAGATTTAAGCTCCATCCATTTGCTGTTTTTACATAACGGACAGAAATATATTATTTCAATTCCGTTCTTAAATTTCGCTGTAAAATTGGTGACAACTTCTAAACAGGTCATCGTTTTACCGCCGAATTCTACTGACGCCAGTTCCAGCAATCCTGGGAATTTCTTCGTTCTCCATTTTCCCGAATATTTTTTAGAGGTTTCTTCTGATAGTTCTTTCCAAGCTTTGTTTGTTTTAAGTAAATTTCCTTTAACATCAATAATAGCTATGCATTCGTTAAAACATTCAATTATTTCGTCCGAACAGTCATTTATATATTCTTCCGATGATTTTTCAACGGTAGATTTCCTCATTATAAATATTCCTATTATCTATGGTTAACTTTGAACAAGAGTTATTATCGGCAGATAATTTTTATTTTTTAAAGAATTGGATTATTGTTTTGCCCTTTTTGTATAAGTCTATTTTATTTCGAAACTTAAACCGTTCTTTTTTAATTCTTCGTATTTTGCTTCATCGAATTTATATAAACGAGCAACGCGATGAGGAACACCCTTTTGAAACTCTTCAAGT
>JAAYAN010000177.1 GCA_012719345.1 Ignavibacteria bacterium
CTTCGATTGGTCCGATTGTTTTCTCATACTTGCCTATAATCATAGGGTCAAACAAGCCGTTACGGTCGCGCGGGACTGATATTTCAATCTGTCCGTTATCATTGCGTAATGTTTTGGATGTTTTCCCGTTTCTGCTGTTCCCGGTATTTTTACCAAGGATAGAGTGTTTTTCGTAACCAAGGTGTTCGGTAAGTTCACTTTCAAGCATCGCTTCCAACGAGCTTTTAATCAACTTTTTAATTGCTCCGTTGCTTCCCATAAGGTCATCGTAAGTTTTTGCTTTTGAGAGGTCGGCTTTAAGCTGTTCAATCATTTCGGGTGTTAATTCCATAGTGTAAATCCTTTTTTTTAGTTAAAGAAAAATATTGATTATCAGCCGCAAAAAAAAACGGCTAAATTCTCAGGGGATTTCGTTCGGGCTAGTTTATCCGGCTTTTGACGGACCTCTCTTCATCCCCTGAGAATTATTTCTTTTAACCATTTACACAAAACTTTTTACACTACCAAAGTAGACTCTGAATTTTACTATTTTATAGTCAGAAGACCTCGTAAAATTCAATCCATTTGCATATATGCCAACGCTTGTTGCCATATGACCATTATCCTGATCGTTGGCAGTAATATCCCCACAATTTACTCTTTTATAATTATATTCTTTGAAATCTCCAAACCAATCAAAATACTTTACGGTACCAAGCTCATGATCAGGAGGAATTCTTTCTTGATTAACCTCTACTGATTTATTATAGCAATCACTTGAAAAAAGCCCACCAGCATAAATAACAAAATTTATCTGATTTAAATCCAATTCGTTTCCATAATTTTTTATACCGAATTCAACATAACTTTTCCTATATGGGTTGTCATAATCCGTATTGAACATATCAATTTGAACAGGTAGATAATTCCAGTCTTGCAGTGTATTCCCATTTTTAGGATTATAAATAATATCATCATGCCGTGAAGATTCACTTGGTTCATTCATTAGCCACCATACAGGATTTTCAGCAGTCCGGTAAAAATCTTCGAATGCTTCATAACGTGTTATTCTCATATCTAAATGTGTTTGGTTTCCATTGTCTTGTATCTTTCCGATTACAGTCGCAGAATTTACAGGTTGACCGATATAGAGGCCGAGTGCCTTATTAATATGTAAATACCTTACAAGGATTGCACCCTCGGGAGCATCCGGATGGCGTATTTCAACCCAATTTTTATCAGCATCAAAGTCGTTAACTACTCCTTGATATATGGGATAATCTTCAGCTCCAGCCGTTGTGTTACCAATATCAACCGCAGGGTGAAAATCATAATGGTCATTCCCATAATCTCTTGGCCCGTAGGCGCTTGAAATATCATCTATTTTCATCCCCCTTAAAGGAAAATAATATCCCGTTTTCTGTGAATAACTAAGTTGAGTAATTACTAAAATAAATATGATTATAATGGACAATTTCATTATTGGACCTCATTATTAATAATTCTAATAACTTTTTTACTATTATCATAATACACATTTTCGCTTTTGAAATATATAATATCCTGGCTATTTGCCTGTTCCGTCAATTCTTGTTCAGCGTCAGTATTGTTTTTATTAAGCCCATTTGAATCTAGGATAATTTTTGTATCTAAAATCTTTCTTTTACTGCTATTGATATCTATATATATTATTTCAGCTTTATTTTTTACTTGGATTTTTTTAATATCACCCATACCGCTAATATCAATTTCACCTAAATATTCCAAATTTCTACTTACTTTAAATAAGAAATTTTTGACAATATTATTAATTAGTTTATAACCATACAGAAGAATATTACCTTCATTGTCTATAAAAATTTTTGTTGTTGAACCACCACCGAATTGCATAGAGATTTTACTCTTATTATCACTATAAATAGAATTTTGAGATATTATTTTGGCCTCAGAAATACTATACATTAACAAATCAATAGTGCTGCGTGAATTTTCATCAACCAGTGGTCCTTTATTTCTATCATTTAACCATTTGGACTTATTATTTTTCATTATAGCTAATACTTTTTCAGTATTAGCTTTATAATTTACGATTCTTTTATCGTATTCTTCCTGTGTAATTATTTTACTTCTTAAGGAATCGCGAAGTTCAAATTCTTTTAATATTGCATTTCTATAGTTGCTTTCATCTTCTTTAAATATATTTTTCTTCTCAACCTTTTTTGAAACTGTTTTTTTTTCCGGATATTTTGCTATAATAATTTTATCCTCATCGTACCATGTTGCATGAAAATTATCGATATTCAAATTTGTATTAATTCTCTCTCCGTTTTCAAGATTGAGTATTTCAAATTTTCCTTTTATTCCTAACCAATCAACGCAATTTGTAATTAAATATTTTCCAGAAGGAGAAACTTCAAAAAGAGAAGCACTTAAAGTAGTAGTCCACTTTAAGGTTTGGCTTTCAATTCTATAAGCATCAATTCTTTCTGGTGTATCTTCCTTTCCAGGCACATCTGCAATACCGGCAGTAATAACTAAGAATATTCCTGATGCCTCAACCGGTATCACCTGAAAATAATCTTTGTCATACATCCTGAATATCTCTTTATTTCTTTTAACATCAAATAATACAGCAGATGTTTTAAATGTAGTTTCGTTGTATTCAGTGTACCCTATGTAATTTTCTGAATTATAGAGATATTGGATAAAAGCATTGTCATCAATTTTAATCTCTGTTTGGGCAAAGATCAAATTTGAAATTAATACTATTGATAAATTTTTGAATAGTTTCATATTTCCCTCCGTTTTAATTTATAAATAAGTGTTAAAAACTTTTATAAAAAAAGTTGCAAGTAATCTTCAAAATATTCTTCATTTTATTTTTTCGCGCAATGTTACCGTTTTACCTTTCTAA
>JAAYAN010000178.1 GCA_012719345.1 Ignavibacteria bacterium
AGAATAAACAATTATCAACAACTTAATTTGCTTAGATGCGCTTTGAAAACAGAATTAAAAATTGAACATACTATGGTTGCTTAAAACTATGGGGAGTCTGAATTTCAACTAAATTTGATTTTATGCCAAAAGCAAATTCAATAGTTAGAAACTATAGCAAACTATGTTTTATTTATCCTAAAACTTGGATGGGATCTGATAGTTTTTCAAAATATAGAGATTTTATAATAAATAATTACAAAATTGAAAAAATAATTAATCTTGGCTATGGTATTTTCGAAAATGCTACTGTTTCAACTGTAATAACAATGTTTACAAAGGAAAAAATTAACCAACATAAAATCTTATTATATCAATCCGCGCGGAATGTGTCAGGAAGCATTCATTTTATTGAACAAGAAAATAAGCTCTCGTATACTCAAATAAATTCTAAACCTCAGCGTTTGTTTTCATTTACGAAAGCAGTAAATATTAAAATTAAAACTAAAGATCTAATTGAACTTGTAGATTTTTCACTGGGTATAAAAACAAGTAATGATAAAAAATTTATTACTAATAAAAAAAATGACGATGAAACATATCCTTTGCTTCGTGGAAAAAATATAAGTCGTTATAGTTACCAGTGGACAAATGAATATATTTGGTATAAGCCCAAATTGATGATGAAAAAAGTTGGTGCTGGACCAAGAAGATTAGAATATTTCCTGCAAGACAAAATATTAGTACAGGGAATATGTAATAGTATATTAAGGTGTACATTTGATTCAAATAAATATCTAGTAAATGATAAAGTGCATTTGATTTTTAATCCGAAAAAATATTCATTAAAGGTAATTTTAGCAATTCTTAATTCGAAATTTTTAAGTTACTTATCAAGAGCAATGTATGGTAACTATCTTGAAATTAAAATCAATCAACTTGAAATGCTTCCTTTCCCTGCAAATATTGAAATAAATTTTGAGAATAAATTAAATTATCTAGTTGACTTGAGGATTGGAGCCACTGATAAATTAGTAACATCAATTATAGAAAATAAAATAGACCTACTGGTTTACAAGCTTTACGCACTAACTTTTGAAGAAGTAAAAATAGTTGACCCCGAAATTGAAGACATCATTAGCAAAGATGAATACAACCGTTTTATGATAGAATAATTTATTATTTATACAAAGGAGTGTTCTTGTGAAAGCAGATGCCAAAGCGCTAAACTTTTTAACTAACGAAAGTATAATTACAATCCCATTTTTTCAACGTGCATATGTTTGGGACGAAGCAAATTGGGCGGAGTTATTTGACGATCTTTTGTCAGACAAATATCACTTCCTCGGTTCTTTAATATTCAAACAACAAATGCAGCAAACGGGTCAAGTAAAAGAAGTATTGTTAATCGATGGGCAGCAGAGATTGACTACAATCAGCATTTTACTAAAATCTATATCTGATAACTTTGATCCCGAAACAAGATCAAATATAGGACATAATTTGTTCAATTATGTTTATTTTAAACGTGATGTAACCGGTACTGCATTTGAAACCAAAATCAAACATTCTAAGAATGATAAAACCAGTTTCTTAAAAATAATGTTAACGCCACCTCCATTGAATCTTTCAAACGAAGACAAAATATGTTGTTGTTATAATTATTTCAATAAACGTATAGAAGAAATACTATCTAATACAACTGGAGTTGATGAGTTACGAAGATTATATGGGAAAATAATAGATTTCAATTATAAGCTTTTTGTCGTTATTGATCTTGAAGCAACCGACGACGAACAAGAAATATTCGATACAATAAACAGCTCTGGTGTCCGCTTAAGTAGTGCAGATATTATTAAAAATGCAATCTTTCAAAGAGCAATGGCTGTAAACAATAGTATAGAGGGAATTTCAATACTATATCGCGAATTTTGGGAGAATGTTTTTCAAAAAGATCCAGATATCGAAAAGGAATGGTTGACACAAAGGAATACAGGTAGAATAAGACGTGATAATATTGAAATTCTATTCCATTCCTATGCGGTAATTAAGGGATTTTTCGATCCAGAGAAGCATACACTTTCGAATCTATCATCTCTTTACAAGCAGTATATTTCTAATTTTAATTTTGAGGAAATTAAAGCTTTATTAGTAGATGTTGGTAAATATGCCCAAATATTTTATGATAATATTATTGCTGAAACAGATTTATATAGCTTTGAGAAACACATACATAGGTCTTTACACATTATCGAGGAACTGGATTTAACCACTTTTTATCCGCTAGTCTTGTTCATATTGAAGGAATCTGATGACGCCTACACTTATCTGATTGCACTTGAGAAATATATCTTTCGTCGTTCTATTGCAAACAAAACAGTCAAAAATTACAACAAAGAAGTAAAAGATTTTATTAACGACTTACAGTCTCTGGTAACCAAATCATCTTCCGATACTACAAATGCAGAATTGAAAGCAGGATTACAATCTATCAAAAACTCAAAAGCTTCGCTTATTCTTTTTTGGTTAGAACTTTATCGTAGAAATAATGATGGTAGATTTGGAATAAGGGAGCTAAAATATAATTATACCCTAGAACATATTTTACCAAGAAAATGGCAGGATCATTGGTCTGCGGTTCCTATCTACAATGAACTTGAAGAAATTATTGCAATTACTGAAAAAGCAGAAGAGGTTCGTAATTCATTATTAAATTCATTGGGGAATATGACATTACTAACATCAAAATTAAATTCATCGGTGAGCAATTCTTGCTTTTCTGTCAAGGTTAAAGGGGATGGGAGAAAACGCGGCATTAAACAATTTGCGGATTTATCTATTTGCAAGGAAGTTATTCAGAATGAAGATAGTTCTGATAAAGCCATTTGGGATGAAAGAGATATAAGGAAAAGAAATGAAAATTTACTCAAGGAAATAGTAAATATCTGGTAGTTAAAAAATAATTTAATGCAGGTTATAAAATACAATGATGTAATTACTTGGTGCTATTAGATAACAAATATATGGTTGTAGATGTTTTAGGCTCTGGCGGCTTCGGTAAAGTTTTGTTAGCCATAGACGAATTAGCAAATCACGAAGTGGCTATTAAATCATACAGAGATGAAAACTATACAGAAAGCAGCATAATACGCGAGCTGCAATTTTTAGCTTCCTTAAAACACAATTCAATTGTTACCTTTTATCACCACTTCATTCACAATTCTATGCTTCACATTGTAATGGAATATTGCTCCGGCGGCAGCCTTGCCGATTTATTGAGTGAAAGAAAATATGAAATTGACGAAGCATTAACAGTAGGTATAAAAATTGCAGAAACCTTAATCTTTATCCACAGCAAAGGCATCATTCACCGCGATATTAAACCCGGCAATATTTTATTTGATGAAAATGATAATCCAAAATTATCTGATTTTGGGGTCTCGAATACCCGTGGCGGTACTTTTTCATATTTGCCACCGGAAATATACTATTCCGATTATATCCACTCACTCGACCCTAAAATTGATGTTTACTCTTTGGGTATTTTGCTTATTGAAATGTTAACAGGCGAAAATCCTTTTGTGGAAATACCAAAAGAAGAAATTCTTTCTGCCAAACTAAACCATACCTTTATCCCCGATATTCTGCCTCATTGGCTCCAAGAAATCATCCTCAAAGCAACTAATCCCTCTCCCGAACTTAGGTTTCAAACCGCAAAAGAATTCTCTGCTGCATTAAAATCCAGGAGCGTCCCCTTTGTTGTAAATAAAGTTAATATAAAGGCAGATAAGCTATTTGCTTATGCTGAAAAATATTTGGCTCAAAAAAAATGGCTTAAGTCATTTAGCTATATTAAGCGTGGTATCGAAATTTCAAAGGATTCTGCTTTGGGTAATATTACTGCCGGCAAATATCATTTAAAAACTCAAAATCTAATTCTGGCTAAAAAATATTTCGAAAAAGCATTTAATATTAATCCCGGTGTTAATATTAAAAAAGAATTATCAGCAATTCACTTGGATGAAGGAAATTATCCTCAGGCTATTTCACTGCTTCAGAATCACATTCAACTAAACCCAATCGACTGGGAAGCATATAATTTATTAGCCGAGTGCTATTATCGAATGAACAGGTTCGAGTTAGCCCTCGATATTTTTGAAACCATCTTTTCTGATATTAACTTAGATTGCTTCTGGAATAACTGGTTAATAACGCATTTATGCAACGGCTCTTCTTCAAGGTCAATAATTTCAAAAGCAAAGTCAAAATCCGTGCAGGATCATTTTATCGAGTTTAACATTTCAATTTATCGTGACGATTCAAAATCTTGGTCAGCAACGAGTGACATGAAAAACAAGTTTTTATATCATTCCTTCCGGTTTCACAAATACGATAATTCTAACAATATAATAATCGAATTAAATAATAATAATCAAACGTTTAGTAAACCGCTTATTTCAATTGGCAGAAATGAGGAAAACGATTTTGTAATTAATAATACATCAGTAAGTAGGCGCCATTGTGCAATTGTAAATTACGATAAAGATATATGGCTTTATGATTTAGGCAGCTTTTCAGGTGTTTTTGTTGATGGTCAGAAAATCAGTAATAAATGCCTGCTTTTAGGTAAACATAAAATCGATATAGGCACTTGTTCTTTTAACCTTTATACATCCGATGATGTTTTATTGTAATAGCTGTTGCTTACCTTATTTAAATCAAATTCAATCATTTTTTACTCAAGGCAAATTCTTCAATTGTTAGAAATGGGAATTTAGATCCCTTTGCAATATTTATTTTAATCATTTCGTTACATTCTTCAGGCGTCATAATTCCTTTTAATAGCGCGTCCAACAATATGTCTGATGTGGTTAAATAAGTTATTCCGTTTATTTCACAGTAGTTCCGTATATCCCTTAAATTACTGCTGGCTATATATTGCTTTTCGAATTTAGCCAAAGCCATACAAGCCGATTCCCCATCATCAAATTGTTTTTTTAGCGTTGCATATTCCTTTTGCACTTCAATGTTATTATTGATTGTTAAAAGCTCAATTTTGCAACAATCAATAAAATTTTCAACTGGTGTTTTCAGCCACTTGCTTCTGCACAGCTCATTTTTAACAATATCAATCATTACTAATCTGTGCGGATAGATTTTAGGCAGGTATAACTGTTTGCTGGCTTGAATAAAATGGCGGGTAACATCTGCATCCAATAAAATTTTTGGTTCACTTGCACTCTTACTCATTCATTGGCTCTGCTGGCTCTTCAATATCTACTCCAATGTCGAGCATTAAATTTACAAAATGTGAATATGAAATCTTGTCTGTATCATATAATTTTTTTGCTTTAATACCGTAATCCCCAATTATTAAATTATGGTTCCCATCCTTATAAAGGGTATCGTCAAATCCTAACAATTTACAATCTTCCAAAATATTTATTTTATATAGCTCTTGTTTTTCTTTGCTTAATAGCCCAATACTATTTAACCGGTTTAATAAAGCTGAACGCGAGCAGGAAAAGTATTGTTCAAGCCTGAATAGAGTTTCAATTGATATCTTATCAAAATTTCTTTCAAAATCAGGTATTCTTTTAAATAACCCTTCTTTTGGCATTAAAATTTCAGCAGCAAAATTATCTGCTTTTCTCTCTTCTTCCGCTTCTTTTCTACTTTGTTCATCGCTACAGATAATAGACTTAAAATCTTTTTGTATCTCAAGATGGTAAATTTCGTGCAGCATTGTAAAATGTTGCCGCCCAATCGAATGGGTAGAATTTACTAAAATAAATTTCATATTCCCGGCTTTTAATGCCATCCCCGAAAAATTTTGGCTCATTTTCTTAAAAATCGTAAGTACATCAAGCTGTTGCAATAAGCTTTTTATTCTTACTGGTTGGAAAGGAGATAAGTTATTTCTCGCTCGGAAATCAGTTATCGCTCCTTCAAGTAAAAAGTCTTTAGCCATTCTGCTTTCCCAGTGTATCCATTTTAATGTAATTCTTAACTATTTTATGGAATTCAGCCAAAACCACCAAATCCTTTTCATCAAAATCTTCCTTCCTGAAAGCAAATGCCTTGTTGCTTTCTCTGGTTAAGAAGTCTTCCTCATATAAATCTGCAAGATCAACTCCAAACAAGTCGGCAAGTTTAACTAAACTTTCCACCGGAATATTTCTATTCCCGTTTTCATAATAACTAACAGTTTCCCTTAATACCCCAAGATAATGGGCTATTTCTTTCTGATCAAATTTGAATTTTTCCCTTAGCTCTTTAATATTGCTTCCAATTATTTTTTGTATGTTCTCCATAGCGGCTCCCTTTATATTGTAAAAGTAATAAATATGTTACAATTTATCAAGTATAATAGTATTATATAATTATATGTAACAGTTAATAAATCTGAATATCTTGTTTTATAGCACATAATCGAATAATATCAGAATAAATTTAATGTTACACTTTTAACTATTAATAAATCCAGTAGTCGTAGCAAATGTTAATAATATTTGCTTTTTCAGGAATATTCATTCTTATCAACCAAACCTTTTGTGTGCAAAACCTCATCTCAACGGGGCATTGTCAGCCAGATTTACATAATGAACATTATTTAACTAAATAAGAAAGTCCCAAAGACTGCTATTCTCAATTCCAATCGGAATTAAATAATGTGGCATTATGTAAACTCGGCACTTGAAAACCTTATCACCTCATCATCGCTTCGTAAAGCCCGCCACTATGTGATCACGGCTTTACTCCGCTTCCATTTGTAAAAACATCGCCTCACCCTTTCATTGTAATTCCCAACATTTTATTATCAGTTAATCTTCGCTCATTCCGGCGGCTCGTTCCTCGCACGCCTCATTTCGCTTTCAATAATCAGGACACATTGGACACAATTTACAGTACTTTTCATTTGCGTTTCAAAACCGGTAATATTTCCGTCCGTTCCGTCCAAAAACGTAATTTTGCCTTATTCAGGCATCAGGTCAAACAAAAGCAATACAAACCGGAACATCGGCGGTTGCGTCGCCCAGTTTTAATTTATATATTAATTAAGCAGAAAGATGTTTATAGGTTTTGAATATGCAGCAATTTTCCGTAGAAATAAAAGTCCTTATTAACGATTCCAATTTCCGAAAATTATATTCCCTTGGTCTTATAGATGAAATCGGCTTGCGTAATCACATCATTAAAGAAGAATACAAATTACTCCGCGCAAAACACTCTTTACTTGATGCGCTTTTCATTCTTTCCGATAAATATTCTCTCTCCGATGCAGCCATAAACTCAATTTTATTCCGGAAAAGAAGAACAAAATCACTTAATATTTTAACTCAAATTAACTAAATGTAAATAAGCCTGGCTTAGTTCTATGAAAGACAGCAATAAAAGATTATATTAGAATATGGAAAAACAAAAAGAAATAAAATCGATATTCTCACAACTTACCACAGAAGAACAAACAAAGTTGTTGGATGATCTGCTACAAGAGCAGGAATTAAAAGG
>JAAYAN010000179.1 GCA_012719345.1 Ignavibacteria bacterium
ACCTTTGCTTTTGACAAAAGCAGCTCCGGGTGGTTTGGTTTCTACGCCTGCTCGTCGAAACCGGAGGGCCCACCTCCATCACAAAGAGAGTTAGCAGGACACACTGCGCTCGGCGAACATAATAAATCTTCATTCTGAATGTTAGCACCCACTTAAAACAAGCCAGCAATGGGCACTTTTTGGAGCCCAAAACCTGCCACTTGAGTAATTAACCCATAATAATTTATTTCATTCTTTTTGCAGACTTCAACAGAAAGAATGAATAGAACCATGGAGAACAATCTCAATATGGGTAAACAGCAACAAATTCAAGTACTTACAAATTTAGGATGAACAGATCGAGCCATTAGTCGTAATACTGGTATCAACCGAGGAACAGTAGCTAAATATAGAACAACATTCCAAAACCGGCCAGAAGTGCCCACCGACTGCGGAATCCAACTTATCCAGCACCCAAATCCGGTCCAAACCGACACCTGATCCGGAGTGAAGAGACATACTTTGTTTATGTAATACATAAGAAACCGATTTTAGTGATATTTTTATGGTTTTTGTTGCCAGAAAGTCAAAAATACTGGTTTGAAGCGGATTTAAAATAATTTGATAATCTGGTAAGGCATGCGCCCTTTATTAGTTACTGCTGCGGCTTACGGTATGGTATGTCAGAATGCGAGCCGTATTGCCTCCGAAATTTGAGACAAAACCTTTTGTTTACATAAGTATCCATTTAAAAAAAGGAACGAAATACAGCTTTCCACACGCCTGCAACATCAATTTATTGTTCTATTCCTGTTTCGAATTTCGCTATTTGATTTTTTCTGTTTGTTTTCATGCTTGTTCTTTGGTTTTGTTTCGTATTTCGATTTTTCTTAATCGTTTTGTTTCGAATTTTTACTAGCTGCTGCGGGGGTCGTGTCCGCTCGGCGAACATGATAATATATCTTAATAAACAAAGGCACATGTTTCGTACTCCAGTATAACCAGCACACAAATCCGGTCCAAACCAGCACCTGATCCAAAGCAAAGCGGTACGCTTTGTTTTAAGTATACAAAGGAGCCGGTTTAAATCAGAATATGCAGGAATATGCACGAAACTCCTGTTTTTCTTCTCTACCCTTGATTTTAAATAAGATTAATATATTTTCATTTAAGCACTTAAAATGAAAAGGTATATGTGGTAATTTAAGTAAAAAGAAAGATCCAGTTCTGCGGAGAGATAAAATGAAAACCATAAAACTAAGGTTACCACAACTATTTATAATAATTTCATTTGTCGTTTTTATTTCTTTTGCAGAAAGTTCTGTTAGCTTAAATAACAGTACGATACTTTACAGAATTAAAAGTAAGGTAAATACAGGAAAATTGCAACAAAATGATTCTATAATCGATCTAACAACTGGTAGATCTTCGATTTGCCCCATTCATTTATGTGAAATGAAAAAAGATACAGTCCCAAATATTGGGCATGCTAACCTTGGACTTGATTATGCAATGATAGCACCAAAGAAGTTTCCTTATTCAAAAGAATTTGTAATGGGTAATGCATATTTCAACAAAGCAATTGTGTTTGTTTGTAAAGATTGCATTAAAGCAGAAAAACAATGGAGAAATAATAAGAAAAACAAAAAGCCGCCGCAAGAACAATAATTATTATATGAAAGTTATATTTACAGCGAATAAATTCCAAAAACCAACATAAAGGGCAAAGTCTGACCCTTTACCGAAACGTTTTTTGCAATATACAGACACACCATCCTTGAATTATAAAGAGCGTACGCAAAGAAGAGGAAAAAAGAAATGAAAAAGTTGACGTTAATCACATTGATTGCAATACTTTCTGGATGTTCTCATTCAATCCGTAGGTATGGATATAACATTAATAAAAGATTGATACCTAATGATTCATGTCATGTACCATTTCTCAAGAACATGCCAACAGATACAACAAAATTCAAAAAAATTGGTCGAATAAGGCTTGGGGATACAGGCTTTTCTAAAAAATGCAATGAGAATGATGCTCTTCAAATTCTGAAAAAAGAAGCTTGTTTACTCGGAGCAGATGTAGTAAATATCCTGGGTGAAACACGTCCTGATTTCTGGAGCACATGCTACAGAGTCGAAGCAGAATTTCTGATAAATTTAAATGCAAAAAATAAAACACTGAACGGTTGTGAAGTTATTGGAGAAGTCACGCCGAATGATTACAAGTATGATACTGATACATCTGCCGTAATGTCGAGGGTGGAAAAAGATAATAAGAGAAATGCAATAATGTCTCTCATTTCATTTGGAACAGGAATAATTGCAGGTTTATTATTGGTTTGGCCTATAACTCATTGAAAGCAGAAGTAAGGAAGAAACGCGAGCAAAGATGATAATGAATATAGTGTTTGTATTAAAAATATAGACCATTTTTAAGATTAAAGACTCATTAAATCACTTCAGTAAAGCTATATCATAGGAAATATAGAAAAACTGGATAAACTTTTGATAGGAAATATAAATATGGAGATATTATGTATTTCGTAAATGATATTAAAAATTCACAATTATATATCGGCCAAAATGCTGGAAGAAAAATTGAAAAGCACATTGAAAATGCTCAAAAATCTATCAAGATCATTTCACCATATATTTCAGATACTAAATAAATCTTCTTGTTAAAAAAAGTACTCAGAATGTAGATGTCTCTATATTAACTTCTGAAAATAAACACCATTTTTATAATCCTTACGAATCAAGTTTTCTTAAAAAAGTTATTATTCAAGACAAACATACGAATAAGAACAAGATAAAGCTCAGAAAACGACTGCTAATATCATTTTTTATGGTATTCGGCATTTTCATTTCATTTATTGTAATTACAAAAACGAATTACACTATTAAAGAGATTATAATAAGCAAACAATATTTACCAATGCTAATTTTGTTATTGACAAGCATTGTGATTTGGAAAATCTGGAAGAGTATTAGAGTGTATACGTATTCATATAGAACACCTTTCCCAATACTTTTTGTTATTGATCCGATTGATATTAAACCTTCTGAGGGAATAAAATATTCAAATAACGTATTCTTTCATGTTAAATTATTCATTATAGATGAAGAGATTGCATTTTTAGGTTCAATTAATCTTACAACAAAAGGAATGAAATATAACGTCGAATCTTGTATAACAATTGAAGATATTGAAGTAGTTAAGAAGTTATCGAATTTTTATAATGAGTTAATGATGCAGGATTACTATCAAGTAAATATCGAATATTGGGGAAAATTATTATATTCGGAGCCTATAAATTAAACAATTTCAAATTTTCGGTACTGTATCGGCATTAAAAGTAAATTATTTTAAAGAAAATTGTTTTCCATTCCACTGTATATGTTTATTTTGGCAAATATTCTCCTTGCCTTAAAAAGATATTTACAAGAGTAAATAAAAAAGGACATAATGCTCAGTCAAAAGATGTTGAAAAAAGATATTATCGCAGTATTTCGAACTTCCTGAAGATTTATCGTTAGAAATAGTTTTCATACTGTTTCCACTTTAATGGATTAAGAAATACAGATTCTCCGCGACCGTTATGTTGAGCATTACCTGCACCAAAGAAAAACGGCTTTTAATGTTCGATTCCGACTTCACGTCGGGAGAGTTTAAAAGATGCGTACTGATTAAAAACCTAAGAATATTACTTACATTTCATTTTTATCGGGTGCAGGTGATAAGCGAAACATAGCCGCAAGGGTATTTTGGTTCCTTTGTTGTAGTTTCTAAAATTATCTCGGGATAAATTCTCAGATTAAATCCGGCAGTTATCTCCTTTTATTTCGGTGTAAAGTTGATAAGATAAAAAAATTGCCCTTACCAAACAGATAAGAGCACCTAAGGACAGGATTAAACATGTAATCAGAATGGTAAATTTCCATTTTCAATTTGTATAGTTCTGTTTTGCTCCTTTTCTGTGATTATTTCATATTCCTGCTCGAGTAATTTTACGAACTTTTTAAATATATCCTGCATTTAAGCACATAAACAGAGGACCTTTATAGCCAGTTCCAATGTTATCGTGCACTTAAAACAAGCCAGAGATGGGCACTTTTTAGCCCAAAACCAGCCACTTTAAAATTTATCCCATAATAATTATTTCATTCTTTTTGCAGGCTTCAACAGAAAGGATGAATAGAACCATGGGAACAATCTCAACATGGAAAAACAGCAGCAAATTCAAGTACTTACAAATTTAGGTTGGACAGATCGAGCCATAAGCCGTGGTACTGGTATCAACCGGGGTACAGTAGCTAAATACAGAAAAACATTTCAAAACCGGCCAGAAGTGCCCACCGACTGCGTATTCTAACATATCCAGCACCTAAATCCGGTCCAACCGGCAACCTGATCCAAAGCGAAGCGGCGCGCTTTGTTTTAAGTACATATAAAGAGCCGGTTTAATACGGAATATGCACAAAAATTCTGTTTTTGTCCCCTGCCCTTGATTTCAAATAAGATTAATATATTTTCATTTAAGCACTTAAAATGCAAAAGTAACATGGTAATTACAGTAAAAAGAAAGATTCTGTTTTGCCGTTGTGTTTCTGAATTGAAGTGCCTGATGAGTTTCAGGAGTCCTGAGTTTAAAATCCAAGTTCTTATGTTTTTGAAAATTATTAGTTTAGAATTAAGGATGTAGTTCGTATGATTTTGAGGTACTCATACGAAAATATTTGTATTAGTTTTTATAACGAGCATGTTTTTTTACTTGTAAGTAAACATAAATTAAACCAATTTAAAGGAATTAAATGAAATTCAAGATCAAAAATGATGAGCTTCAGATTGACATGACAGGAAACAAACCTGAATTTCCTAAATACACTACACAGGTTATTAATCTTGCCAATCAAAATGCTCAAGGGACAAGACCGAATATTGTTGGCCAAATGTCAGACCTTATTCAAGAATTTCAAGGAAAAACATTTTTAGAATGGAAAGAATGGTACCTGAAAAGAATGCCAGATGCTATTGATAATGCAACCGATAGAATATTTGATATGGTTATAAAAATGAAATCTGCAGGTGAGAAAATTGATAGAGAAATGGTAAAAACATGGGTTGAAGACCTTGTATTCAACAAGACATTTATAGGATTAAAATATCAAAGTAGTATCCTTAAGCGCGTTGCACTTAAAAAATGTTGTCAGTATCGTTTAGCGACTCCAGAAGAAGAAGGACAGGGTATTGATGGATTCATCGGAGATTTACCAGTCTCAATTAAACCTGAAACATACAAAACTAAAAATATGCTAAACGAAGATATCGAGGTAGGAATTATATTTTACGATAAGAAGAAGGACGGAATTACGGTAACTTACGAATTTTAATGAATTTAAGAGATAACAATGAAAAATACAACATCTAAAAGTACTAACCATCGTATTGAATTCTCAGACTCAAGATCAATACCAATGATTGAAAATAATTCAGTGGATATGGTTGTAACCTCACCTCCATACCCTATGATAGAAATGTGGGATGAGCTTTTTTCCAGGATGAACCCAGAAATACGGGATGCATTGGAACAATGCAATGGCCAACAGGCTTTTGAATTAATGAATAAGGAGTTAGATAGCGTATGGGAGGAAGTTGCCAGAGTTGTAAAAGAAAGCGGATTTGTTTGTATTAATATTGGTGATGCAACCAGGAAAATTGGAAAAGAATTTCAATTGTATTCAAACCATTCTAGAATCACCTCAAAATTCATATCACTGGGCTTTCAGCCATTGCCAATTGCCCTGTGGAAGAAATCAACAAATGCACCGAACAAATTTATGGGATCTGGAATGCTTCCTGCAGGTGCATATATCACGCTTGAGCATGAGTATATTCTTGTATTCCGAAAAGGTGGTAAAAGGGTATTTAAAACTGATGACAGTAAAAAGCAGAGAAATCAAAGTGCTTTTTTTTGGGAAGAGAGAAATAAATGGTTTTCAGATTCATGGGATCTTAAAGGTGTTAAACAAGCAACAAATGATAAAAACGTACGTGAAAGAAATGCAGCATATCCCTTTGACTTACCCTATCGTTTAATAAATATGTATTCAGTAAAAGGAGATGTTGTTCTTGATCCATTTCTTGGTACAGGCACCTCAACCTTTGCTGCGATTGCCTCAGAACGCAATTCTATAGGTGTTGAATACGATGTCAACTTTTCTTCGATCATAAAAAATGGATTAAAGGATTTTAGCAAATCTGTAAACGCCATGATTACAAAAAGACTTGAAGACCATATATCATTTTGTAAAAAATACCAAAGCGAAAAAGGCCCGCTAAAATATGAGAATGTTAACTTTGGATTCCCTGTTATGACTAAACAGGAAATAAACCTTGATTTAAATCATATTTCAAAAATTATTTCTTCTGATATTTCAAATATTCTTGTCGAATATCAACCAATAAAATTTATATCCCATTTAATTGAGTCAGCTTCTGCTCAATATGAAGATTCATACAATGACAGCGAAGAACAGCTTTCGCTTTTTGGATGCAAATAAAAAAACATACAACAGAGCATACCAGCTCCGGCCTCCGCCAAATGCCGACATACATCTGATATGCTCCAGACGTTATTTACACATAACCACCAATTCATTCTAAAACACGCGAAGAATGAAAATAAATAAAGAAAAAAAGAAAAATAAACGATTTTCCAAATTTCAGGACTCCTGATCTCTTTTTGCTTCATTAAATTAAATTTGCTGAAATTTAGCGGGAAAACGGGATTTCGGAATATTATTTTCCTTGTTGTACTCAGAAAATCGCAAACTGAATTTTCTTCA
>JAAYAN010000180.1 GCA_012719345.1 Ignavibacteria bacterium
AATAAGTCCCATATCACCAGGTAAAACATAAACAATACCTTCATATTTGGTTTTATCAATATTCTGAAGCGCAACCTGTACTGCGTGGCCGGTTCCGTTTTGTTCAGCCTGATATGCAAAAATCACTGATTTAAGACCTACAGCCTCCATAACAGATGGAGCTTTAATTCCTACTACAACAACAGTATTAACCTGGCCCAAGGCTTTGCTGCAGGCATTGCAAACGCGTTCAACAGTGGGTATTTCCCAGATTTTGTGAAGCATTTTTGATGTTTGCGATTTTATTCTTTTACCATGTCCCGCTGCAAGAATTACAGCAGTTTCCTTGAATGAATAATTAAAATCAACGGACATGCTTTTTACTTTTTCTTCAATTTCTGACCTGGTTAAACCGATTTCCATTTTTTCCTCTGTTTAATATTATAACCGGCCGAAATATAAGAAATAAAAATATTACGGGATATTATCTTTTTCCCTCAAATATTGGATCACATACTAACAAAAAGGATGTTTTAAGAATAAATCAAGTTCGGGTTTTTAGCAGTTTAAAAGATAAGTATTTATCAGTTCTACAGTACGATCAGCGTCAAGGCGTTTTTTCGGATCGCTTCCTCCAAAATACAAAACATATTTATCTGTTCTTAATTCCGATAAAATATCAACTATACGCACATCTTTATTGTGTTGTGTTATTTGTCCTGTTAAAATAATATTGTATCTGCTTCTTTCTTTGCGCAATATTTTCCAAACAGAAGGATTATGTAATTTTGTATTGCTAAAAAAAGTTACACTCCATTCTCTGTCGGTTAGACCTTTCTGTTTGAAATATTTCCGAAGAGCATCGGTTATTTCGTCTCTGTTTGCAACTTCACCGGCAATAAAAATATTGAACGGTTTTGGTATAAATAATACTTCCTGCTCTTCCTCAAGAGCCTGTAAATTGTTTTCCATCATTTTTCCTTCTAATTTGTTCGGATACATAAAACCCTTCTGCAGTTCATTAACTTGTACCAAAAACAATCCCTGAAGGTATTAAAAAAAATTCTTTCCGCAATTTTAAGTTTTATTTTTAAAAAAAAGAATCAAAAAATCAATCTTTCCAGATAAAGTCGAAAAGCATTACTGAAACGGTAAGCATTATAACATCATAACAGATTATTACAAGTATTTCTGTTAAGGATTCTTCAACACTTTTCCCGTCAATTGAAAAATTTGTAAGCTCCGAAAGAATAAGTATCAGAGGGAGTAAAACCGGAAACGATAACACAGGATACAGTGTGCCTTTTGCTCCGGCTTTAGAAATAATTGCAGCAATAACGGTAGACGACACAGCTATTCCAAAATTCCCTAAGAAAAAAACAGCGGTAAACAAATAAATATTTTTAATAATAAAAGCAGAAAACAGTAAAGAGAACAGCAATGTAATTATACTGTTAATTAAAAAAACAAGCAGTGTATTAAAAAGCAATTTACCGGAAAATACATTAAGGGGACTGGCTATTATTTGCAAAATCAAAAATGTTCCGCGCTCTTCTTCCGAAACAAAAGTGCGTGAAAGACCCGACATTGCAGAAAAAAATATAACAGTCCATAATAAACCTGCTGTTAGATAAGGCGATAAAGGTTCATCTTTAACCGAAAAAAGAATTACACTTATTGCAACAATAATAAACATTGCAAGCGAATTAACCGAATATCTTGTACGCAGCTCGCTTTTCCAATCCTTAAAAAATATACTAATTGCGGATTTCACTTTCTAAAATTCTCCATAATAATTATTTTGCTGCATAAAGCAAGGTCTGCCTCTTCGTTTGAAGCAATAATTATTAATGAATTTATCGCTTGCTGCTTTAATAACCTGTAAAAAATTTCTTTTCCCGCAGAATCAAGATTTGTAATCGGTTCATCGAATATTATTAAGGGAAGATTATTCATCATCGCAAAAATTATTTTAATTCTTTGTTTCATACCGGAAGAATAGTTTGAAAGATGTTCGTTTCTCCGTTCGTAAAGCCCGAATTCAGTTAATAACTTTTCGCAACGGTTACTATTGAAATCTATGCCCTGAATAACCGAAAGCATTTTCAGATTTTCGTAAGCAGTAAATTCATCATAAAAAACTACATACGGAGCTGCATAGCCGATATACTTTTGTATTTCTTCCGGATTTATTTTAAGTGAATTTACAGAACAATAAATTTTCCCTTGAGAAGGACTTAAAACACCGGATATTATTTTTGCAAGCGTGGTTTTACCCGACCCGTTTATTCCTGCAATTCCGTAAATACCTGGTTTATCGAAAATAAAATTCAGATTTTTAAAAACAAAACGTCTCCCGAAGTTTTTACATAAGTTTTCTGCAGAAACACTGATGTTAATCATTAATTACCGCGAATTTTCCTTTGGAAATTTTATCACCTGATTTAACAACATAAAAATAAATACCGGAAGAAAGCTTGTGTCCGCTGTTATCTCTGGCAAACCAGCTTATAACAGTCTGCCCGGTATTTTTAATCGATTCGTTTCCAGAATAAACCTGCATCATATTTACATCGTAAATGTGTAATTCTGCCTCATTTGTTCCACCCGGTTCGGCAGGAAAGTTTATAATTTTCTGCGAATTTTTAAATGGCTGAGGATAAGGAGAAGAAATAATATTCCGCGAAAAAAATTGTACGGGAACATTATTATAAATATAAACATCGCTGAAAACCATTGAATTGCTGAGTTTTGCATAAATGTCAACATATTCAGAAATCCGATACGAATTGCTGAAATAGTTTTCACTTAATTGCAAATCAACCTGGGTTAACGCCTGTGGATTTGATAGTCCCGACTCTATATATGAATTCGAAATAATAACTGCTAAAGTATCGGAGAATCCATTTTTCTCAAATCTGTATTCTAAATAAGTATTAGAAACGCAATAAGTATTAAGTTGTCTTCCTTCAATTCTATCAATAACCTCAGACGGTTTTATCAGCGGATAATTTTTTGCTTCCTTAAAATACTTGTTTTCTAAAGCTCGTTTATTAGTAAAGTAAGTCCAAATTCCAAATTCCGAAAGTTCTTCTTTTAATGACGAGCCTTTTTCCTGAATTGCCAAAGCAACAGCATCCATTGCTCTTTCTGTGCGCATAATTTCCCAGACGCGCTTAAGTATATCCGAACCGAATCTTTCAACAAGAAAAATATTCCAAATAGCCAGATCGTATCCATCAGATAAGCTTGACATTCTTAAAAAAGATTTATTATGCGGTGAGTTGAAATAATTAGGCAAGTACTGATAGTAGTCGTTTATTTTATCGTAAATAAACTCTTCCATTGCCGTGGCAGAGATTTCGTAGTAAAATAAATCTTCCCACCTGATAATATAAGAACCTAGCTGAATAGAATGCTGAAACTCGTGAGCAATTGTAACTCTTCCGCCGTTTATGCCGCGTGTGAAGGTTCTGCTGAATGTATTGTCGATTTTTATATATGAAGAACTTGTACTGCAATCCATGCAATCTATCATAGTTTCGCCGTAGCCCACAGGTATAACATAAATATCGTATTTTTCATCCCCGCCAAGGTTTTCGTCAGAAGGCGGAGGTAAAAACCCCAGAAAATTTATCTGATAATCGTAAACTGAATCTGCAGAAAGACCTATCCACGAAATATCTTTATCTATTAATCCGTCATTATCAAAATCCGGTGAATTGATTCCGGATGTATCATAATGAATTCTGAAAAATCCTGAAGGAGAAACAATGCTTTTGTGCATTACGGGACGGTCTGCCATCCGTTTAATTAAACTTTTCTGTGTTTCATTGTAATTATTGAAGTTTGCATAAACCTGCATCATCAAAGGGAATCCGCATTTAACAGGAGCATTTTCAATTCTATACGGTTCCATATTCTGAATATTTGTAGTTTGATATCTGTTTATAAAAACATTAAAAAGCGAATCGGTATTTTGTGCCGGCAAAAGGATACAGTAGATGATTACAAAAAAAGATATGCAGAAAAATTTCATTTTAACTCGCAAAATATTATTTTTTTAGAGCTGCTGATGGTAAAAGTTAAAAAATATTTTTCACCAAACCGACTTACAAAATAATCATTGATTTTTTCCGGTTCAATTAATTTTATGTTAATTATTTCGTTATTGTTTGAATTTACCTTTTTATATAATCCTTTATTTCTGCCTTCAAGTTTCAGAAAAGTATCTGCTATCAGCAGGCTGTCGGAAATATCTCTATCAATAAGCATTTTTACCGACTTTCCCGAATCCAAAATCTGCCAGACAGAATCGGCTGACTGGCAAAAGAAAAAATCGGAGGACTTGCCATATGATTTACTTTCGGTAAAAAAGACATTGTGGTTTAAGTTGATAGATAAATCTTCGGTCTTTTTTCCCCCTTGCGGAAGGAAAGCTGTTTTATATATCCGGTTTAAACCTTTATTCTTAAATTTATAAATTACTGAAAGACTTTCGGAAACAGAAAAAGCAGATGATGAAGGAAACAAGGTAAGAGTGTCAGTCTGCGAATGATGAAAACGCGAAAAGCGCGTTGAAAAAACAGATTTACCGGTAAAATATTTATCTCTTATTAGCAAATGCAAATCAGTTTTTCCCGAAATATTGCTTTTAACTGCTTTAATATCCCAAACCGGATAAAGCGAGTACAGTTGTTCGGTTTTACTTAAGTTTCTCATAAAATCAACCTTGATTATTTCAATCAGCTTTTCGCCGGGAGAATAAAGATAAAACTCCTTATTAAAACTGTCTTTGTCAAATATAAAAAGCCTGCTGAAATTGCTTGACAATTTATACCCGGAAATGCTTTTAAAAGGTCTTCTTTCTTCCGAAACAATAATTTTCAATTCAGAATTTATATTATCAATAAAAGCATAATCCTGAAATAAATCTGTTCCAATATTAAAATTTGTAAGTCTTTCGCAGCTTTCGGCAAGCAAAATTTGAAAATTACCGGAAGGTCCTTTTATCCGGCTGATTTTCCGGATATTTCCGGATTTTGAAAGCAGAAAAAGATTATTAAACATATCAGCCGCAAATGCTGAATATTCAGTAAGATCAGGTTCAAAATTCCTGTAACCGCTTTTTTCGGCAAACAGAAAAGTTAACCTTCCGTATTGGTAATCGAGAACAGCTAAATCTTTTCTGCCATCGTTATTAAAATCTTTGAGGATAAAGTCAGCAGGTTCAAAGCCTGTAACAATTTTGCGGAATTTATTAAATGTAGAAACAGAATCGCCAAGCGAATATCCTATTCCATCTGGTGCGGCATAAAGAATATCAATAAACTTGTCACCATTAATATCTTCCATTTTAAGCTTTTTCGGTAAATCCCGTGTTTTTACACTTCTGTATTCGTAAAAATTTGCTTTGCCATCGTTAGTAAATAATTTTATTTCATTATCTATAAAGTCTATTGCACAAATATCTTTATTGCCGTCGTAATCCCAATCGGCAATATCAATATCGCTGAACAATCTGTTGGCGGCAATTTGTGTAACTTGCAGCGATTCTTTTTTCTTTTCTATTTTAACAATGCCGTTAAATGAATTTCCACAAATATAGGCTTCATTGCTAAAGTCGTTATTTGCATCGGCTGTTTTAAGTATTTCAGGAAAAGTATCAAATTTTATTTCATTTAATACCTTCAAATTTCCGTTCCTGTCAAATATAATTTCAGAACAGGCTTTATTATGGCGTGAAATTGAAAGGAATGATTTGAAATTATTTCTTTTTACAAATTCTTTAAAAGCGGTAATATTTCCAAAACGGTGATTTTGAGGAATACTATAGCGGTATCCTGATGAAATTATGGAAGTGCAATTTTTTTTATTAGGATCGAATAAAACAAAATCCGGCAAATTGTCGTTATCCAAATTAGAAAGCAGAAAATTACTGTAACCCGAAACGGCTTTTATGTTTTCTGTTTTGCAGAATCCTCGGATGTTTGTCTGCGCTTCAAGCGGAAAAATCGAAAAAAAGACCAAACAAAGATATAGAAAATCAGCTACGCTTTTTGAGGCGCTCCTCCCTGCGTAATAATGCTTGCATATATCTTTTTCTTTCATCTTCAGTTTCTGGAATAATTTCAAAAGTGTTAACGGGGCGGCCGTTTTTATCTACACTTACAAATGTAAGATAAGCACTGTTCGAATGCACTGCATTTCCTTTTAATAGCGACTGCGATTCAACAGTAACGCCAACTTCCATCGAAGTATTAAATGCGCGGTTTACCGAGGCTTTCAGTATAACCATATCCCCTAACTTTATGGGATGATGGAAAACAATACAGTCCACCGAAGCGGTTACGCAGATATTGCCTGAATGCTTGGATGCTGAAAGTGCGGCGCAAACATCAATCCAATGCATAAGCTGACCGCCAAGCAAATTGCCGAGCTGGTTTGTATGATTCGGCAAAACTAATTCTGTCATTGTAATAACAGAATTACTAACCGTCCTATTATTATTGTCTTTCATTATTCTCCAAGCAATGCAGCCTGAATATTTTTTACTTCAGGGGCATTTTCATCATTGGGGTATCGTAAAAGAAATATATCAATATCGTTAAGAGCTTCGGCGTTTCTTTTTCTTTCTTTCAGAATATTTATTTTATTATAAAGAGCAATAGGAGCAAATTGCGTATCGTGATAATCATTCGCAACAATTGAATAGTATTTAATTGCTGCATTCATATATCCCATCTTTTCGTATATATCTGCGCTGTTAAATTCTTTTTCCGCAAGTTTCGAGTTTAATTCCTTTATTTTTTTTTCAGCTTCCACAACCTTTGAACTGGCTGGAAAAAATTCAATAAACTCCTGGAATTCGTCGATGGCTTTTGAAGTGTTCTTCTGATCGAGCGGAACAGGGGGAGATTGTTGAAAATAAGATTCTGCAAGCATATACTGAGCATCTTCCAAAAAAGGACTTGCTGTCATATCGCGTATCAGCTTCGAAAATTCGTAAGCGGAAAGGAGATATTCTTCTCTGTTAAAATGAGACATTCCCAGATAAAAACGGGCATCATCATTTACAGTGCTTCCGGGAAACTGAAGAAGTATATTATTAAATTCATTTATCGATTCAAGATATTCTTCATCATTATATAATTCCATAGCGTACGAAAAATATTCTTCCGGGCTCATTACAGAAGTATCTTTCGAATTGGAACAGCTAAAAAATATTAAAGGAATAATCGCTAACAACATTTTTTTCATAAGGTAATACCTGCTATATAATTTAAAAAAGAAAAACAAAAATAATCATAATAATTTTGCTTAAAAAGATTAATTACTTCTTACGGTAAATAATAAGTATATAGTTACTGCTATTGCTGCAACAGCAATCAAAGGTTCTGCAATGCTGCTGAAAAAATTTCCGCCGGGTTTTTCTCCTTTTGTAAAATCAATACCTTGCGTTTCCACGTCTTCAATCATTTCAAATTCCAATGTATCCGAAAATGCTTTATTAAATTCACTGGAAAAAGATGCAGTGCCATCCTTATATATTATATAAGTGCCTTCAAAAAAAACGGATCTTTTAATATCGTAAGAACTGATAATATTAGCTCCTCCTGAATATTCATATTTAACAGAGGCGTTTTTTATGTTTACGGATAAAGTATTATCCGATGCCGAAGATTCTGTTTTGCCTGATGCATAGGATTTAAAAATAAACTGGTTTCTAAGAATATTGTAACTATTATCTCCGGTGAATTCGGTTTTTAAGGTATCAGGAATTTCCGAACTTATTTCATTGAATAATTCATCTGTAAAATTAAAGAAAATATCTAAATTTTTTAACGGCTGTGCTTCGCAAGTTATAATATGCAAAGCAAAAAGAAAAAGAATAATATTATTTCTTATCATTATTGCCAGATTTAATTATTTTAAGTGTAAATATATCCATTCATCAAATCAAATTCTTCTTCCGGCAGCTATTTCTTCAAGTCTTTTTATCCTTTCTTCCATAGGAGGATGTGTTGAAAAAAGACTTTTAATCATTCCGCCGCTTAAAGGGTTTACAATAAACATATGAGCGGTTGCCGGACCTGCATCAGTCATCGGAATTCTTTCGTTGGACAAACTTAATTTTTTAAGAGCTGAAGCCAAAGACAAAGCATTTCCCGAAATTGAAGCTCCTCCGGAATCGGCAGCATATTCTCTCGACCGTGAAATTGCCATTTGTATCAGCATTGCAGCTATTGGCGCAACTATCATTAAAACAAGAGAAACAATAGGGCTGCTGTCTCTGTCGTCATCTCTGTTTCCGCCGAACATTGCAGCCCAGCCTGCCATCCTTGCAATAAATGTAATTGTTCCGGCAAAAGCGGCAGCTATGGTTCCGATGAGTATATCCCGGTTTTTTATATGCGCCAATTCGTGTGCAAGAACACCTGAAAGTTCTTCCATACTGAGTATTCGTAAAATGCCGGTTGTAACTGCAACTGCGCCGTTTGCAGGATTTCTTCCGGTAGCAAAAGCATTAGGAGTAGCATTATCAATTATATATACTTTCGGCATCGGCAATCCGGCAGATGAGGAAAGTCTTTCTACAAGATTAAATAAATCGGGATTGTCATTTTGCTCAACCCGTTTAGCTTTATACATTGCAAGAACTATTTTATCTGAAAACCAGTAAGAACCGAAATTAAGCGCAAGCGATATTATGAATGCTATCATCATTCCGGACTGACCGCCAAGGAAATCGCCGACAATTATCATAATTATCATCATTAAAGCCATTAAAAAGGCAGTTTTCATACCATTCATTTTTTATTCCCTAATATTGGTTATTTATGAAATCTTTAACACAAACATAAATTTTTTTGTTCCTAATAACAATTTATTAACATTTACACTTTTAATAATTGCCTTGCCTTTAAAATCAAATATATTTAAAATCCACATTCAAAATGAGGATTTTATGCAGATTAAAACTAAATATGCTGTTTCTTTAATATTATTTTTTGCAGCGAATATATTCAGTCAGAATGTTTATGAATTCCTGCGGCTCGAAAACAGCCCCAGAACTGCCGCTCTTGCAGAAAGTTTTGTAGCTGGCAACGACGATCCCAACATAATATTTTATAATCCCGCAGGCATTGCCCTGCTTACGGAAACACCCGTATCATTCTCGTTTTTAAAACATCTCCTCGATATTAACTCGGCAAGCATTTCTGCCTCGCACGAATTTGAAAACATCGGAAGATTCGGAGCGGCAATTAAATTTATAAATTACGGAAGTTTTACGGAAAGAGATGAGTTCGGTAATGAGAACGGCACATTTTCGGCAAATGAAATGGCTCTTATATTAGGTTACGCAAATTTGCTTGGTGAAAATTTTTATTACGGAGCAAATGTGAAATTTATTTATTCCGGAATTGCCGGATACAACTCTACCGGTTTTGCTGCCGATTTAGGACTTCATTACGAAATACCCGAAAGCAATTGGAACTTCGGGTTTGTAATTCTTAATGCCGGTTCTCAATTCAGTTCGTATGGCGATACAAAAGAAAATCTGCCTGTTGATGTAAGATTAGGGGTTGCAAAAAAAATGGCACATATACCTGTTAAGTTGTTTTTCTCATTTAACCGCCTGAACGATGATCAGGATAATTTCTTTGAAAGATTTAAAGCTTTCACATTCGGCGGAGAAATTACTTTCAGCAAAGTGTTATGTGCCCGGCTTGGTTACGATAACCAGAAACGGAAGGATTATAAATTCGGTTCTACTGCCGGATTGGCTGGAGTAAGCGTAGGATTAGGAATTAATGTAAGCGATTACCGGATTGATTACGGTTTATCGTCATACGGAAAAGTCGGATCTTTGCACCGTTTTGGTGTTTCTACTTCTTTTTAATAAGTTTTTCGAGCTGGGTTAATTCGGTTTCTGCACTTTTGTGCGAATCGCGGTAATCGCGGTAATCGAGAACCGATTCGTAATAGTCAACCGCTTTTTTATAATTTTTATCGTTTTTATAAAGACGCGCAAGATAGAGAGTTGCGTTTATCAGAAAACCTGATTCTTCATCATTATCTAATTCTTTCGAAATTTTCACACATTCTTCAAAATATTCAATGGCTTTTGCCGGCTGGAGTTTTATAAAATCGAGTCCCACGTAATACGAAGCTTCTCGAAGAGAGTTTTTATTGTATCCGTTTTTTTTGCTGACAGCTTTTTCATAAATGCTTTTAAACACAGTAGCTGAAACATCTTTATTTCCAAGTCTGAATTGGATTCTTCCAATGTATCTTTCGAAAAGAGAATTGCCTGGAAATTCGTTAAACAGCATTTCAGCGTATTTTAATGCTTGCAGATTATCGTCTTCGAAACCATAAAATAACGTAAGAAGAAAAAACTGCGATTCGTATTTTGCATATTTCCCGCGGTTAGCTACGTACTCAAGCTGTCTGATTCCTTTAGCTTTGTTTCCTCCGGGAAAAACAGCCATAAAGGGTTTTACTAAAGGATATTTTTCGGGTACAGCGGCAGCGTAATAATTGTATATTCCAAAACCTAATTGAACATCTATATTTGTGCTGTCGGCTGCATAAACCTTATGAACCAGCGGAAGAGCATCTTTACCGTCGAGCACTGCGCCGAACCATTCTTCGCGGACAGATTTAAGTCTTCCCCGAAAACCTAAAGAACCTCCTTTGAAAAACAAAGCATCTGCATCGTTCGGCTTTTTATCCAATATTTCATCGCATACGTCTATTGCTGTTTCCAGCTTATCATAAAATATATCGTCATACCTTTCGTTTTCCATATCAAGTGAAATTTTCCACCAAATTACCATGGCATCAAAAAAATAACCTATCGGACTTTTAGGATTTTGCTTTATTACTTCGGCAAATGTTGTTTCGGCTGTTTTAAACTGGAGATTATAAATTTGCCGGATTCCTGCGTTTACCAGCGAATCGTTAACCGGTTTTCCTGCAAAAACAGAAATGCTGAAAGCTATTACGGTAAAAAGGATTTTATTTTTCATCGGATAAAACTTTTTTGTTATTATATCTTATTAAATTGTCGATTGTTTCAGTCGATTTTTTTAATCGTTAAAAAATATTTAAAAGTTTTACCGCCATAATTATAACGGCAGCAAACATAAAAATTTTGATAAACTTTTCGCCTTTTCTTACAGAGTGTTTTGCCGACCACCAGGCGCCTAATCCGTTTCCGGCAGAAAGAGTAAGTCCGTACAGCCAGTAAACGTTTCCCGAAATAATAAACACAAGCATTGCCGGTATTGTAAAAACAAGTACAATAAACGCTTTGTGCATATTAACCGTCAGCAAATCCATTTTCATTATATAATGAAGCGCTGCCATTAAAAGAAACCCCACGCCTGCCTGAATAAATCCGCCGTAAAACCCAATAAAAAACATTACAGGATAAATAAGCCGCGGAAATTTTTTAACTGTCTTATTTCCGGTATTATTTTTTGCTTTAGGAATAAGCATAGAAATAAGCACAAGAATCATAATTACAGCTAAAGTCTGCTGAAAAGCTTCGCTGCTTATTTTTACAGCAGCAATAACTCCGGCAACCGCTCCGGGTAAAGTAAACAGCGAAAGCCTCAAGCTCATTTTGAAATCACTCACGTTTTCTTTTTTAAAAGAAGAAACCGCGCTTAAACTTTGAATAAGTATCGAAAGTCTGTTGGTTCCGTTAGCCATAGCTCCTTCAAGTCCCATAAAAATAAGCGCAGGAACTGTAAGCAGAGAACCTCCCCCGGCAACAACATTTATTATCCCTGCAACAATCCCGAGCGCAAACAAAAGAAAAAGCTGTAAATATTCTTCCAAACCAACTCCTGTAATTACGAATGTAAAAATAAGCAAACGGGTTTATACTTTTAATATTAATTTACTCATCAAACTAAAGTTTGTTTACTTCGGTTTAGTTAATTAAATTTGGCGGTGTTTAAAACATTTTATTTCAGGTAAATTGCTAATGAAGAAAATTAAAGATATTGCTTCCCAGTTGAATATTTCGGAAGACGACCTTATTCTTTACGGTAACTATAAAGCTAAATTGCCGTTGAAGTATATTGATAAAAGTAAATACGAAAAGAATAATTTGATATTAGTTTCCGCTATTTCGCCAACTCCTGCCGGGGAAGGCAAAACTACTGTTTCCATTGGTCTTACGCAGGGAATGAACCGGATTGGCAAACAGACTACGGTAGTTTTACGTGAACCTTCGCTGGGTCCGGTTTTCGGGATGAAAGGCGGAGCTACAGGAAGCGGGCACGCGCAGGTTATTCCGATGGAAGATATTAATCTTCATTTTACCGGGGATTTTTCGGCAATTGAAAAAGCTCACAACCTGCTTGCCGCATTAATTGATAATAATATTCAGAATAAGAAAAATAACCTCGGGATTGACCCGCGCACGGTGCATTGGAAACGCGTGATGGATATGAACGACCGTTCGCTCCGGAAAATTATCGTGGGGCTTGGCGGAACGCTGATGGGCATTCCCCGCGAAACCGGGTTTGATATTACTGCCGCTTCCGAAGTAATGGCGATACTTTGTCTTGCCGAAAATCTTCCGGATCTGAAAAATAAACTGGGAAATATTTTTGTGGGATTCACTTTCGATAAGCAGCCGGTTTACGCACGCGATTTAAAAGCAAACGGAGCAATGACCGCTTTATTAAAAGATACGATAATGCCGAATCTTGTTCAGACAATAGAGGGAAATCCCGCGATTATTCACGGCGGACCATTTGCCAATATTGCGCAGGGAACCAACAGCGTGATTGCCACGAAAACCGGATTATCACTTTCGGATTATGTAGTTACCGAAGCGGGTTTTGCTTTTGATCTGGGCGCGGAAAAATTCTTCGATATAAAATGCGGATATGCCGGGTTATCTCCTAAAGCAGTTGTGCTTGTTGCCACTTTAAAAGCGCTTAAATATCACGGGGGAGCAGAACTTAAATCGGTTAACCAGCCGAACCTGGAAGCGCTTAAAAAAGGTTTGGGCAATTTAGAAAAACACATCGAAAATATTCTTGCTTTCGAAATTAAACCGGTTGTTGCGCTTAATAAATTTGCAAACGATACCGACGAAGAACTAAATTACGTAAAGGAAAGATGTCGCGAACTCGGTGTTCAGGCTTCGGTGGCGGACGTTTGGGGAAAAGGCGGCGAAGGCGCGATGGAACTTGCCGAAATGGTTTGCCGGGTTGCAGCAGGATGTAAAAACAAATATAAACCTACTTACGACTGGAACTGGGATATCCCCAGAAAAGTTGAGACAATTGCCAAAAACATTTATGGTGCAAAAGCGGTGGAATTTACAACCAAAGCAAAAACCGATCTCGAAAAGATTGAAAAGCTTGGGATAAGCAAACTCCCCATCTGTATGGCAAAAACGCAGAATTCACTTTCGGATGACCCGAAGCTGTTAGGCAGACCGAAGGACTTTCTTGTTACGGTGCGCGAAATTGAAGTAGCCGCCGGTGCC
>JAAYAN010000015.1 GCA_012719345.1 Ignavibacteria bacterium
AAAGACCGGGTTTTAATGCTCGCCCGTTTATTTTATATAAGCTTAGAACAATGAACAACAGTTTGTATTTATATGGCGAACAGTTACCCGATGCAGAAAGACTTACAAAAGTCGGCAGCATTATCCGTAAACTTTCACTGGATGAACTGCCACAGTTATTTAATGTAATTAAAGGTGATATGAGTCTTGTAGGACCGCGACCTTTACTAATGGAATACCTGCCTTTGTATAATGAAGAGCAAAAAAGAAGGCACGATGTTAAGCCGGGTATAACCGGTTGGGCGCAGGTAAACGGCAGGAACGCCATAAGCTGGGAAGAAAAATTTAATCTTGATGTTTGGTATGTTGACAATATAAGCTTTATGCTGGATATGAAAATTTTGTTTTTAACAGTTCTAAAAGTGTTTAGAAGAGAAGGTATAAGCGCCCAAGGGCAGGCAACAATGGAGAAGTTTAAAGGGAATTGAAACTCTGAACTCACCCTAACCCTCTCTTAAAAAGAGAGGGGATATGCCCTCCTCTCCCTTGGGGAGAGGAATGAGGTGAGGGCTTTAAAACAATACTCAATTCAAACTCCCAATTCAACGGGAGAAAAAGAGCGAATTTATCAAATAGTAAAATTATTAGGAGGATTAAATGGAATCAAGAGTTATTGATGCATTAAAATATGCTTTAGAAAATGAAGAAATGGATGTGAAATTAGTAGATGAATTCCGCGAATATGCAGAATGGGATTCATTAGTTCTGTTAACATTAATTGCAAAACTGGATGAAGAATTTCAGGTTGCAATAGAAATGGTAGAATTTAAAAACATACGGACAGTAGAAGATTTAATTAAAGCTGTTGAATCAAAAATATAGCTTAAAATAAAATTAAAGAGGAAAAAATGGCTTATCAGGTATTTAATAAAACAGGAATAAAGGGGTTAGCAGCTGCTGTACCTAAAAATATTATCAACAATTATGAATATACAGAACACTTTCCTAAAGAATCCGTTATTGAAGTTGTTGATAAAGTAGGAATAAAGGAAAGACGTTTTACGGATAATAAAACTTGTTCCTCCGATCTGTGTTTTGCAGCAGCAGAAAAACTGTTGGCTGATATGAATATTGATAAAAGTGAAATTGATTTACTTGTATTTGTTTCGCAAACACCTGATTACAGAATGCCTGCAACAGCAATTACATTACAGCACAGGTTAGGTTTGCCAAATTCAACAATAGCTTTTGATGTAAATATGGGCTGTTCTGGTTTTTTATATGGAATGTCTATTACCTATTCTATAATTCAGCAGCCTGGTTTTCGTAAAGCATTGTTACTTGATGGTGAGACAAGATCAAAAGTCTATTCCCCAAAGGATAGAATGACCGCGTTTCTTTTTGGTGATGCAGGTGTTGCAGCAATAATAGAGAAAGGTGAAAAATATGGAAAAACTTATTTTTCTCTGAATTCGGATGGCTCACGTTCATCACTGATTCAAATAAATGCTGGCGGTTATCGCAATCCAAGCAGCGTGGAAACCGTAACTGAAAAAGTTGTTGATGAACATGGTAATATACGCAGCGAAGAACATGGTTATATGAATGGTCCTGATGTCTTTAATTTTTTAATAAGAGAAGTACCAAAAGATATTTCCGGAATAATAAATTATTCAGGTATACCAATAGAAACAATTGATTATTTCTTATTTCATCAGGCAAATTTATATATGAACAGTTATCTTGTAAAAAAATTAAAATTAGATACTGATAAAGTCCCAATGTCCATAGAAAAGTTTGGAAATACATCATCGGTTTCAATACCTCTAACAATAGTAACCCAACTGCAGCATAAGTTAAACGGAAGAAAAAAGATGCTCTTCAGCGGTTTTGGTGTTGGGTTAAGTTGGGCATCAGCAATTACAGATTTATCTGATTGCCATATAAGCGATTTAGTGGAAATTTAACCAATGATAAATAACAAATTTAGCTTGGAAGATAAAACAATACTGATAACTGGTGCATCATCCGGTATTGGCAGGCAATGTGCAATATCTTGCTCCGAAATGGGGGCAAAAGTTATTTTATTGGGTAGAGATGAAATAAGGCTAAAAGAAACATTATCAAATCTATCAGTTGATAAAGCACATAAATATTATCCTGTTGAACTTACAGATTTTAATAAAGTTGATGAACTTGTTAAAGAAATTATTGATCAACAAGGAATGATTAATGGATTGATAAATTCGGCAGGCAGTTCAACAACTCTGCCATTAAAAATGGTAAAACCGCAACAACTTAATGATTTTTACTCAATAAATGTTATTGCCGCAATAAATCTTGCACGCCTGTTTGCTGACCAGAAAAATATTGTAAATAAAGGAGGCAGTATAGTTTTCCTTTCCTCTGTAATGGGTATTGTTGGCGAGGCTGGAAAAGTAAATTATGGTCTTACAAAAGGTGCGTTAATCTCAGGTACAAAATCGCTAGCAATTGAACTTTCTTCAAAAAAAATTAGAGTTAATTGCATTTCACCAGGTGTTGTAGAAACACCAATGTCTCAAAAATCAGTTTATAGCCAAGATAGTGATATGTATGAAAGGATAAAAAAATTGCATCCCTTTGGAATAGGTAATGTTGAAGATATAGCTAATGGTTGTATCTTCCTTCTTTCAGATGCTTCACGTTGGATTACAGGTTCAAATTTAGTAATTGATGGCGGTTATACAGCGAGATAAATATGATAAAAGAAGTTATAATAATAGGCGCTGGCGGGCATGGCGCAGAAATTAATGATTATATTAACTATAATAATTCAGTTTCTAATGAAGACAAAATTCAAATCACTGGTTTTTTAGATGATAACCCTGAAAGTTATTCACGTTATAAATATTCAGCCCCGTTGCTTGGTGGAATAAAAGATCATAAAATTTGTAAAAATTGTTCATATATCTTAGGGATTGCTAATCTAACTTACAGGAAAAAATTTGCAGATCAGTTTATTAATGATGGGGCAAAATTCATTTCTGTAATACATAAATCAGCATATATATCCCCTTCAGCATTATTAGGTTCAGGTATTGTTATTGGTCCTATGGCAAATATTGGTCCGAATGTAAATATTGGGGATTTTACATTGATAAATTCACGTTGCAGTTTAGGTCACGACACAATAGTTGGTAAATATAATTTTATATGTCCAAATGTTTCATTTTCCGGTTTTACAACCGTTGGTGATGAAAATCTATTTGGGATAAATAGTGCAACAATTCCAAATGTAAAAATCGGTTGCCGTAATAAAATTATGGCAGGAATGATAATATCCAATGATGTCGGTGATGATGAAACTGTGTTTTATAGGTTTAAAGAAAAAGTGTTTGCAAAGCCAAAAGAATAAAATTTAAAAAGTAAATTCCAACTGAAAAAATATTGATCTGATTGCTTGTGGTATAGAAATTCTCTTAAATCTTATTAAGTACCTTAACCTTTTCCTTAACCTTAAAAAAATATGATAAACAAATTTAAAAAAACCGGTTTTGCCAAAGTACTTAACAAATACAGGGTAGGCATGCTGCTATCTGTTGTAATTGTTTTGCTGGTTATATCGTTAGTACTGAACCTTTTACCTTACGAGCGGTTACCAAAGATTGAAGTAAACGAATTACTGCTGCATTTTATTAACTATTCGGTATTCACGTTTTTTTTAACATTATATTTCCATTTTCAAGAGCGTTTCAGCTCGTTGAACAAAAACTGCTACTTTTATTCGCTTGTCGTTGTTGGTTTAGTTTCCACACTTATAGAAATTGCACAATTATATGTACCTCACAGGAGCTTCCAACTATCCGATATAAGCGCGAATTTTACAGGCATTATGGTAGGAATTATTTTAGCGCGGGCTTTTTCGCTGGTAGTAAGGTATAAAAGCAGGAAGGAAATTTTGTGAAGCAATGTAGAATTTATAATTTATAATTGAGTAACAAAAAAACAATTAAAAATTAAGAATTAAGAATTCAAAATTAAGCAGGCATCATTCCCTGAATAAAACCGGGACAGGAAGAAAAAAAATAAAATTTAAAGTTGAAAAAATGATAATTAAATCCTGATAATGTATATTATAAAGTATGAAAAAAGAAAACCTTATAAAATATTGGATAGATGCATCGGATGGCTGTTAGAACAACTGAACAAATAAAAGAAACTGTTAATAAATACTCTTTACTGTTAAATAAAGCGGGAATACCCGTACAAAGAATTATACTTTTCGGTTCATATTCAAATAACAGGCAAACGGAAGACAGTGATATTGATTTAGCCGTTGTATTAAAAAGCTATTTCGAAGACAGGTTTACAACACGCTTGAAATTAATGAAGTATTGCAGGAATTTTGAAGAAGTAATTGAACCTCATCCTTTTCTAGATGATGAATTTAATATGACCGACCCATTTGCCGCTGAGATACTAAAAACCGGAATCGTATTATATTCCTGAACAATGAACAGTGAACAATTAAGCATTAAGAATTAAAAATTAATAATTAAGAATTAAAAGTTCATCCTGTTCATCCTGTCCATCTATGTAAAAAAGCATTTTTATCAACAAGGATATTCAGGATTGTCAGGATAAAACAACAAATGTCGGGAAAAGCAAAAACAATGGCACGCTGATGACGCAGATGAAACAGATTTTCACAGAGGGGTTTTAACTTTTTCTCACTCTCGAATCTTAATCTTACTCTATAATTAAATGACCAGAAGGCAATTTATAATTAAGTGACAATGTAACAAAACTAGCTGTTATTATGTCACTCTGTTACTTTGTTACTTTCTTTTCAACCTTAACCTTTTTTAGTCTTTTTCCTTAACCTCAGCCTTAACCTTAATCTTAAAATAAATGAAAAAAGTATACTTATCGCCTCCGCATATGGGCGGTGAAGAAATTGAATATGTAAAAGAAGTTTTTGCATCTAATTGGATTGCTCCTCTTGGTCCTTGTGTGGACGGGTTTGAGCAGGATTTGGCAACTTACACTGGCAAAAACTATGCTGCAGCGCTTTCAGCGGGTACAGCAGCTATTCATCTTGCTCTCATTATACTGGGAATAAAACAAGGCGATGAAGTAATCTGCTCAAGTTTCACATTTTCGGGTACAGTTAATCCGGTTGTATATCAAGGCGCCGTACCTGTGTTTATTGATAGCGAGCCAGAAACCTGGAATATGGATCCTGTGAAATTAGAAGAGGCAATTAAAGCCGGAATTAAAAAAGGCAAAATGCCAAAAGCAATACTATTAGTTCATCTTTATGGTATGCCCGCTAAGCTGAATGAAATAACAGAAATTGCTGAAAAATATAATATCCCGATTATTGAAGACGCTGCAGAAGCTCTTGGTTCAAAATATAATGGCAAACCTTTAGGCAGCTTTGGAATAATGAGTATTCTTTCTTTTAACGGGAACAAAATAATTACTACTTCCGGCGGCGGCGCTCTTCTTTCGGATAATGAAGAATTTATTAAAAAGGCAAGATTCTTAGCTACTCAGGCACGCGATAATGCGCCGCACTACCAGCATTCGCAAATTGGGTACAATTACAGAATGAGCAATGTTGTAGCTGCAATTGGCAGGGGACAAATGAAAGTGTTAAACAAGCGGGTAGAACGGAAAAGAGAAATTAACGCTTATTATTATAGTAAAATCGGCAATCTTCCCGGTATTAGTTTCCTTGAAGAACCATCAGGCGCTTATTCAAACCACTGGCTAACCTGCATTACGGTTAATCCGGAATTATCAAATGGTGTTACAAGAGAAAAAATAAGATTAGCATTAGAAGAACAGAATATTGAATCGCGCCCGTTATGGAAACCGATGCACTTGCAGCCGGTATTTGAAAAATATCCGTATTTTGGAAACGGTGTGGCAGAAAAGCTTTTTGAAAACGGGCTTTGTCTTCCTTCGGGAACCGCAATGAACAACGAAGATATTGACAGGATAATTGAAATTATAAAAGGCGTATATAATAACAATTAGCAATTATCAATAAACAATGAGTAACAAGGTTGAGGTTAAGGCTAAGGTTAAGCAAAAGCAATTAAGAATTCCCGGAAAAAAACTCGGGACAGGAAGAGGAAGAACAATTATCAATGAACAATGACCAGTAACCAATAAAACACGGAAACCGGAAGAAAGAAAGGTTGAGGTTAAGAAAAATTATTTCATTTAACATTCAATTTAATATTTGTTATATTAAACCAGGAAAATTGATAATTTAGCGTTTGGAGCAGTTAATGAGCAAAGTACAGCATATAAATAACACAAAACAGTTTACAGCTATTATTGAAAGAGAAGATGACCAATATGTTGCTTTATGTCCCGAACTTGATATTGCCAGTCAGGGAAATACTGTTGAAGAAGCGCGCAATAATCTAAAAGAAGCTTTGGAATTGTTTTTTGAAAATGCATCAGAAAAGGAAATTAAGGAAAGACTGCATACAGAAATATTTATAACCAATTTACAGATTGCAGTTGGGTAAACTAAAGGTCTTATCCGGAAATGACATTTGCAAAATACTGTTTCGATACAAGTTTGTAAATGTTCGCCAAAGTTGAAGCCATATAATTATGCAGTTGAAGACCAACGATTCCACAATTACTGTCCCGGTACCAAACCATAAAGAAATAAAAACAGGAACCCTAAAATCCATTATCCGCCAATCTGGAATACCTGCTTCTGAATTTGAAGTAAAATAAAGCGGAAGCAGGGCAACAATTATCAATTATCAGTGAGCAATGAGAAGGCAATTTATAATGTATAATTTATAATGATTGAAAGGATACTCCCACGCTTGCGACGGGTAAACAAAAACCATTAAAAATTCCCCCCCCCAAAAAAAACTCGGGACAGGCAAAAAAAACAATTAAGAATTAAGAATTTATAGTTCATCCTATTCATCTTGTAAAAAGCATTTTATTAACAAGAAAAAGAACAATTATCAATAAACAATGAGCCCGTCAAAGCCGGGCAAGCAGAATGAACAAAGGAAAAATAGTTATAAGTTTTTACTAAATACTAATTACTATGTACTAAAAACTGTTTTTATTCGTTTAACCTTAACCTTTGCCTTTGCCTTGTAGTTTTTCTATTAAACATTTATATTTGTCACGAGATAAATAAACCATAGTTGCGAGATAAATATGTCAATAAATGAATTAAAAAGTATCATTCATAAAATGGTTGATAATTCACAAAATGAATTCCTTTTGGAAGCAGTATATAATATATTTTATTCGATTACAGATGAATCCGTTTGGCAAAACCTTACTGATAAACAGAAAGAATTGATACTAAAAGCATTTGAGGAAAGTGAAAGAGAATCGAATCTAATAGATCATTCTACCGTAATGATGCAAATTCAAAATGAATTATAAAATTAAATGGACTTCAACCGCATATTCTGATTTCTCCTGTATAATTCTAAACATAAAAGAGATGTGGGGAAAAAATTCAGCGCAACAATTCATCAATCAAATAAAAACAACTGTTGACTTATTATCGATGTTTCCGCAATCTGGTAAAGTAATTTTTGAGGAAAAACAAATACGGGCATTCGTTATTTCAAAACAAACAACTATTATTTACAGAATAAAGCAGGATATAGTAACTATACTAAATCTGTTTGATAACAGACAAAATCCTGATAATTTGAAGGTTAACGATAAACAAGAAGTTTATAAAATAGACTGACATTTTCACAATGACGAATTAAGCATTAAAAACTTCCCGAATAAAACTCGGGGCAGGCAAAAAAACAATTAAGAATTAAAAATTAAGAATTAAAAATTGATAGCTTTTCCTTAACCTCAGCCTTAACCTTAACCTAACTATATGAAAAAAATCTTACTCATACTCCTACTTCTTACTCCTGTCTTTTCTCAGGTCAACTTTGAGCCGGTAACAAGCTCGGTATATAACTATCTTGAAAGATTAAGCATTACAGGAGCAATTGATATTAATGAAGAAATTATGCCGTTCAGCAGGATATATATTGCCGGTAAACTTATAGAGATTGACGGAAAAAGAGAAAGCCTTAGCAGCATTGAAAAGGACGAGCTGGATTTTTATATACGGGAGTTTTCGAGCGAGCTTAAACGTTTGGGCTTTGATCTGGCAAAGTACGAAGCGGAAGGGAATAAAATTATTGATTTAGGCTCTGATACATTCGGGTTTGATAAATATAACAGGTTCAGGCTTGTTAGTTACGAGGATAACCTGTTCGGGTTATTTGTCGATCCGGTTGCAGGTTACAGTCTGGAAATGACAGAAGGGGAGAAATCAACACTTTGGACGAATGGTTTAAGAATGTACGGGCATATCGGCGAGTCATTTGGTTATGAATTACAGTTTAACGATAATCATTACGGCGGTGATTATTTTGATAATACAAGAGCATTTTCGCCGCTTACCGGGTACGAATTTAATGTGAGGAAGGATTTTGACAGGGCAACTGCAAGCATTACATTCAACTGGGATTGGGGTCATATTTCACTCGGGAAGGATTTTAATTATTACGGAAGCGGTGAAAACGGTAAACTGATTTTATCGGATAAAGCGCCGTCATTCCCGAATATTAAGCTGGAAATAAATCCGGTAGAATGGCTAAGGTTTTCCTATATCCACGGGTACCTCAATTCACACATTTCCGATTCGTCCACTTTCCGGGGCGGGCTATTAAGAGATCATATTTCGAATGTAGAAAAATATTTTGTCGCGCATCTTATTTCTGTTAATCCGGTTAAATCATTGAATATATCAATCGGCGAAAGCGTGGTTTACAGCGACAGGTTTGAACCGGTTTATCTTATACCTGTTATGTTTTTCCGCATCGCGGATCATTATTTAACCGATCCTGATGAAAATGCCGGAAATGCCCAATTATTCGGGTCATTTTGGTATAAAAACAGCGCAATTAAAACAAAATTCTATGGTTCGCTGTTTGTTGATGAATTGTCACTTAGTAATTCTGAATATCCCGCTGCCCTTGGTTATAATGCCGGAATAAAAACTGTAAATCCGCTTATACCCGAAAGTGAAATTACTGTTGAATATACAAAGATACAGCCTTTTGTTTATTTCCACGCTGATGAAGCCCAAACTTACGAAAACTATGGTTACCAGATGGGGCACTGGATAGGAAGTAACGCAGATCAGATTTATGCTGCATTTAATAAAAAGATTATTCGCGGGTTAAATGCAGGGTTAAGTTACAGTTACATCCGTAAAGGACAGGAAGAATCTTTTGAGGAAAAACGCTACCAGACAAAGCATACTTTTCTTTGGGGATTAAAAAATTACTACACTGAGTATGGTTTGAATATTGAGTACGAAGTAATACACAGTTTATATGCCGGGGCTGAATACAGATACATAAAGCATAAAAAAGAAATAACAAACGGCAGTTTTGTTACGGAAAATAAAAGCTTTTTCTCATTCGGCTTAAAATACGGGATAAACTAAGGTTAAGGCTAAGGTTAAGTAAAAACCTAAAGTTGTCTTTCTACTTAACCTGCTTTTCCCTCTTAACCTAAACCTGAACCTACTCTTTCACTTCACCTAAACTTTAGAAATAGTTATGCGCATACTAAACAAATTTAAAAATACCGGTTTGGCAAAGATGCTGAACAAATACAGGGAAGGCGTACTGATTATAATACTTGTAATTATTCTTTTAGTATCGTTAGTGTTTAACCTTTTACCTTATGAATATTTACCCAAAATGGAAATAAATGAAGTGCTGCTGCATTTTTCTAACTATGCAGTTTTCACATTCTTTTTAACTCTATATCTTCATTTCCAGGAGAGGTTTAATTCATTAAATAAGAGCTGTTATTTTTATTCACTTTTAATAATGATTTTAGTTTCTACACTTATAGAAGCCGGTCAATTATATGTGCCGCACAGGAGTTTCCAGCTTTCAGATATAAGCGCGAATATTACAGGAATAATAATAGGGATTATTTTAGCACGCACTTTTTCGTTGGTAGTAAGAAATAAAAGCAGGAAGGAAATACTTTAAAGGCAATTAAGAATTAAGAATTAAAAATTAAGAATTAAGAATTGATAGCTTTTCCTTAACCTAAGCCTTAACTTTAATCTTTTTCGTAACCTGTTTTTAGTCGTTTAACCTTAATCTTAACCTGTTGTAAAGGAAATTAAGTGTAATTTTGTTTTTCGTTTTTTATATTTATAACAGTTATTTTATTTAAAGCGTACCTTAATTTTGTAAAGTGATTATGTCGATTGATGAAAAGTACATTACAATAAAGAAAATATTTTGGGATTATAATACTGATCTTCTTCCTATCGCTGAAGTAATAAGCAGAGATTTGAAATCTATTGACAGTTATGAATTTAAACTAATGCTGAACAGAATGCTGGAAAGATTAAATTGGTACGAACTTTTAGATATTTTAGGCGCTGACCTGCTAAAACAACTTTTAACTCCGGAGACTATAAATAGGTTAAGAGATAAGGGACTAAGAGGAAGATATGAATCAATTAGAAGAATATTATTCGGCGAACCTTTATCCGTTTCAGGATGGGATACTGAATATCGTGAAAGAATTAAACATACCCTTTTATCTAACAGGTGGTACCGCACTTAGCCGGCATTATTTTCAACACCGCTATTCCGATGATCTCGATTTATTTGTAAACAACGATAGTAATTTTGAAAAATATGTTGAAACCTTTTATAAATCTCTTGGCGAAAATGGCAATAAATATCATTTTGAAATCGATTTTCAAAGGATAAGAAGAACTGAATTTTATGCACAATTTTTTCTAATAAAAAATAATATCGAACTTAAAATTGACTTGATAAATGATGTTGCTGATCACTATGGCGATTTTCAGGTAAATAAGATACTAGGCAAGGTTGATAGTTTAAGGAATATTTTATCAAATAAATTAACCGCTTTATTCCGTTACGAAGTAAAAGATATTGCCGATATAAGAGTAATTTGCAAAAATTATAAATGTAATTTCCGTGAAATTGTTGAAGAAGCAAAAACCAAAGAAGCGGGTGTTGACCCGATTGCCATTTATGAAATTCTTAGCTCTTTCCCTGCTGATAAAATAAATTTAATTAAATGGGTAAAAGAACCGGAAGCCAAAATATTCGAAACAGAAATTAAACAGATAGCGGAAGATGTTTTATACGGAAGGGAAAATTCACTGTTCGTTAAATGAGCCCCTAACAATTATCAATGAACCCGGCAGTGGCACGTCAGTGACCGGGTAAACCGGGCAAGCTGGGTACACGGAAAAACAGTTATAAGTTTTCAGTCGTAAGTCTTTACTAAAAACTAATTACTATGTACTAAAAACTGTTTTTAGTTACCTTTTAACCTTAGCCTAACCTTTTCCTTAACCTTAACCTTTAGTTGCTTCAAATCACAAAACAAAAAAATTTAAGTAAATTCTTCTAAAACTTTCCGAATCCATACAAATTCCAAATATATAACTAATTATTTAACCATTTGGCGGGTAGCATATGTTATTAAATTATGTATATAATCAAACACAAAAGTTAAGAAACCGGCACTTATTATATTTCGATATATTTTTTGCAATTTTTTCACCTTTGTTTGCTTTGTTTTTACGGCTCGACGGGAAATTGAATTTTGCTGTTTACGGCGATGCATTAATACTATATTTAATATCTTTTTTTGTAATAAAAATATTAATGCTTTACAATTTCCGGGTTTACAGTCTGCTGTGGAGTAAAGCAGGTTTCGATGAAGCGCAAAGGCTTGGGCTTGCATCATTATTAAATCTTGTTATCCAGGTATTTCTATTTAACCTTTTTGATAAACTGGATTTGTATCCTTTTAATGGCCTTCCTGCTTCGCTGCCTTATATTGACGGAATAATTTTTATGTTATTATGTTATTCATCAAGAATAAGCATCCGGATTTTCGAACAAATCCATTCGCGCCGTATTGAAGATGTAAATTCCGATAAAAAAGTGCTTATTCTAGGTGCAGGAGATGCCGGAATAAATATAGTTCAATCGATGCAGAGGCACCCGAAATCAGGTTACAAACCTATTGCATTTCTTGATGATGATTCCAAAAAGCAAAAACTGATATTACGCGGAATTCCGATAATTGGAAAATTAGAAAAATTGGATGAGGTTGTTAAAAAAAAAGAAATTGATTACATCGTAATAGCTATGCCTCGTGTTTCAGGAAAAATTGTAAGACAGGTAGCCGAAATATGCAACAAGAATAAGATAAAATTATTAACTGTTCCATCGGTAACCGAAATTTTAGACGGTAATATTACAATTGGTACAATGCGCGAAATTCAAATTGAAGACTTGTTAAGACGCGATCCGGTTTTAACAGATATTCATTCGGTAAGCAATTTATTAAAAGGGAAAAGAGTTCTTGTTACAGGTGCTGGCGGTTCGATAGGCAGTGAATTATGCAGGCAGCTTATTCAGTTTGAGCCATCCGATCTTATACTTTTAGGTCATGGTGAAAATTCTGTTTTTGAAATAGAGCAAGAATTGTTAGCTGTAGTAAAGCTCTCGCAATTCAGTAAAGTAAAATTATCTTCGTTTATTGCCGACCTGCGAATGAAAGAAAGGTTAAACGCAGCGTTTGATAAGTATCGCCCGCAAGTTGTATTTCACGCAGCAGCTCATAAACACGTTCCATTAATGGAAGCCCACCCTCAGGAGGCAATTTCAAACAATGTTATAGGAACAAAAAATCTTGTGGATACATGTATTGAATATAACATTGAACGTTTTGTGGGCATATCAACAGATAAAGCCGTAAATCCTACAAGTATTATGGGTGCAACAAAAAGAATAGGCGAAATGATAATATTGGATGCCGCCAGAAAGAGCGGATCATATTATTCGGCTGTACGGTTTGGAAATGTGCTTGGCAGCAGGGGCAGCGTTGTAAGGACGTTTAAAAAGCAAATTAAAAAAGGCGGACCGATAACAGTAACCGATCCGGAAATGACGCGTTATTTTATGACAATACCGGAAGCTGTTCAGCTTGTTTTACAAGCTTCGGCGCTTGGTGTTGGCGGTGATGTTTTTGTTCTTGATATGGGCGAACCGGTTAAAATAATGGATCTTGCCAAAGATATGATTAAGCTTTCGGGTTTGCAAGAAGGTGTTGATGTTGATATTAAAATAACGGGTTTGCGTCCCGGTGAAAAACTTTATGAAGAACTTCAGCTTGAAAGTGAAGAATTTGAAAGGACTGAACATCAGAAAATTATGACATCAAAAAATGCTTCGTGTTTTGTAAGCGAAAAATTGTACGAAGCGATTGAGTATGTTTCGAATAGAAAAACACAAATGCCTAAAAATGAAATAATAGATATTATCAGTGATTTGGTTCCAGAATTTAACCACGAACAAATGGCTGCTTCAAAAGTAAAACTTAAATGGGATGCTTGAAAAAATTAGTATTTAATTTGTTAAAGAGCAACCTGACTGCAAAACTAAAATAATATTTATTAAACTTCATCACTCATAAAATGCGGTTTAAAATTTCCTGTTAAAACCGCATTACCTCAAAAAACTGCCTGCCTTTAGCCGTATTCCGGTAAATAAGAATAATCTGTATAAAAAAATTTAAGCTCAAACAAGATATAGCGTTAATACTAATCTGTTATTATTTTCTTTTCTAATAGCGTATATGTACTTAATAGCTGTCCTTTGTTATAATTACTTTTCCTTTAAAAACTTTGTAAATAAAAATTGTGTAAAGAATTACAAGCGGCATCCCTATTAAAGCAATTATAAGCATTGTTTGCAGAGTAGTTTGCGATGAAGAAGCATTATAAATAGTAAGATTAAATTCTTTGCTTATGCTCGAAGGAATAAAAGAAGGAAATAAAGATACGGACATCGAGCTGATCATAGATAATATAATAAGAGAAGAAGCTATAAATGCAGCTTTAAACTTGCCCGATTTAATTCCTACAGGAATATAAATAACAGATAACAGCAAAAGTGCGGAAAAGAAATAGAATAACGGATTTCTTAAAACATTATCAAACAAGTAACGGGCTTCGAATATTGTATATAATAACAGAACAAAGAAAAGAATTACAAAAATTATCCACAAACCGTTAAGCTTGCCCGCAATATTTTCTTTATGTACGCCTTCGGTTTTCTGCATAAGGAATATGCCGCCGTGCAAGCTGAATAAAACAACAGCAATTAAACCGGTAAGCAGGGAATAAGGATTTAATAATCCGATAAAATTTCCTTCAAACATCAGTTCGGAATTTATAGGTATTCCCCGTAAAATATTTCCTGCAGTTACGCCGAAAAGCAATGCGGATAAAAGACTTCCCGAAGCAAACCCGAAATCCCAAATTTTTCTCCAGCGGGGCGAATCAACTTTTCCGCGAAATTCCATAGAAACCGCTCTGAAAATAAGCGCTGTAAGAAGAAGCATAAAAGCAATATAAAATCCGCTGAATACAGTTGCATAAACTATTGGGAAAGCTGCAAAAAGCGCTCCGCCGGCAGTAATCAGCCACACCTCGTTACCGTCCCAAACAGGGGCAATTGCATTAATATTAATCCTTCTTTCATCATCGCTTTTTGAAAAAAAATGAAGAATGCCAACGCCCAAATCAAATCCGTCCAAAATAGCGTAGCCGATTATCAGGAACATAAGCAAAATAAACCAGATAAAATTTAAGTCCATTATACAGCCTCCGTTGTATGAACCGGCTCGGGTCCGGCATTTATTTTTTTAGAAAGCAAATAAACATATAATCCGCCAAGAATTAAATAAACAACAGAAAAAAGAATAATAGAAAATAAGATATATTCTGCCGGCACAGTTACCGAAACGGCATCTTTGGTTTTAAGCATTCCCTGAACAATCCAGGGCTGGCGTCCTACCTCGGTTGCAGCCCAGCCAAGCTGGCAGGCAATAACAGGAAGAGGAGTTGACCAAAGAAGTAATTTCAATATAAATTTATTTTTGTGAAGTTTCTTTTTATAAAGCAGCAATGAAGAAACTGCCATAATAAAAATGAAATAAGAACCTAGGGCAACCATAGTATGAAAGGACAAAAAAGTAATAAACAGAGGCGGATGTTCGTCCTTTGGAAATTCATTGAGCCCTTTAACTTCGGCAGAAACATCACCGTAAAGCATATAGCTTAGCAGCCCGGGCAGTTTTACCTCGTATTTTAACTCAAGAGGATCTTCCGATGGGATCCCGAAAACAACAAGACCGGCTTCTTTTTGGGTTTCGTAAATTCCTTCCTGAGCGGCAAATTTAGCAGGCTGCGTATTTGCCACCTGAATTGCGTGTTCGTGCCCGAACGGAAAAAGTTCAAGCAAAGATGCAATCAATCCGAAAATAACAGCAATTTTAAGGGTATGAAAAGCCATTTCTTTTTGTTTATCCTTAATAATAAGATATGCGGAAATTCCGGCAACAAAAAATGCTCCGGTTATTAAAGCAGCGTCAAATGTGTGTAAAAATCTTATAATAGTGGAAGGATTAAAAACAGCTTCCCAAAAATCGGTAAGTTCCGCGCGTCCGTTTCTTAAAATAAACCCTGCCGGTGTTTGCTGCCAGCTGTTTGCTACCAAAATCCAGAAAGCGGAAATTGTTGAACCTGCGGCTACCATAAAAATAGCAAACCAGTGAACACCTTTCGAAACCCTGTCCCTGCCGAAAAGATAAAGCCCTAAAAAGCCGGATTCCAAAAAGAAAGCAAAAATTCCTTCGGCGGCAAGCGGAGCTCCGAAAATATCGCCTACAAATTTAGAATATTCAGCCCAGTTTGTTCCGAACTGAAATTCCATAACTATGCCGGTTGCAACGCCAATTGCAAAAGTTATTGCCAGAAGTTTCCCGAAAAATTTTCCCATATTCTGGTAAATTATATTGTTCTTTTTCCAGCCCAATCCTTCGAATATTACAAGCAGCCAGGCTAAACCGATTGATATGGGGGGGAAAATGAAATGAAAACCTATTGTAAGCGCAAACTGAAGTCTTGCAAGCAAAACTGCATCCATAAGTCACCTATGTAAAATTTTTTACTTTTCAACATATTTTAATAAATGATAAAAATCAATCATAAAATAGGCTTGATAGAGAAATGATATAAAGTCCAATAGACAATGAACAATGAAATATATTGCCTCCAATAAAAACGAGACAAATAGGAAAGGGAGATAATTGGAATATCAGGGGTAACCAAGCGTAGCGAAGTTACCCCTGATAATGCGAAAAAATTAAGCGGCATTTTTATATCTTTGAATACTAAAATAATGGAGAAAAAAATGCCAAACAAAAAACCCCGTTCTGCAGAAGAAAAGCTTTCAATTGTATTTTCGGTTATCCTACACTTAAAATTAAGAACAAAGTCTATACTGAAGCGGAATAAGATACTTGAAAATAAAGATAGCGAAAGGACGAAGGATCTGGATAAAACAATAAAGGAACTAAATCAGGAAATAGCCAGCAAAGATAATTATTTTTCAATAATTGCTCACGATTTACGAAGTCCTTTTTTAGCATTATTAGGGTGTTCAAAATATCTGGTTGATGAAGTAAATGACATTTCGAAAGAAGACCTTAAAGTGGTTGCCGAAAACATTCTAAAATCAGCTAAATTGACTTTTGGGTTACTTGAAAATCTATTATATTGAGCGCGTATTAAAACAGGCAGAATCGAATTTGAGCCAAATAAGATAAGTATTAGTAGCATCTTAGATGAAATGATGAAGGTAATGCCGTAAATAAAGGAATTCTGTTAAAGGCAACTTATGACACAAAAATATTTGCGTTTGCCGATCCCAATATGGTAAAGACAATTTTCCGTAATTTAATGTCAAATGCAATTAAATTTACAGATAGAGGTGGAAAAATAGATATAAAAGTAGAATTAAATGATGAAAATATTCTTATTAAAGTTAAAGATACTGGTGTTGGAATGGAACAAGGGAAAATTAATAAACTATTCCAGATTGACCAAAATGTTTCTTCTGCCGGCACCCAAAATGAGGAAGGTTCCGGACTTGGACTAATTTTATGTAAGGAATTTATTCACCTCAATAAAGGAGAAATATCTGTGAAATCCCAGCAAGGTAAAGGAACGGAATTTTCCTTTACACTTCCCAAATATCAAGAAAAAATCAATTAGGTTTTTGAAGAATTATATGTCCCAGTTTATCACGTTTTGTTTTAAGATATCTAATGTTATATTCATTCGGCTCAATTTCCAAAGGTACTCGTTCAGTTATTTCCAGTCCGTAACCTTGAAGACCGGTTACTTTTTTATTGTTATTAGTCAGCAATTTTATTTTCTTTAATCCAAGTTCCAAAAGTATTTGGGCGCCTATTCCGTAATCTCGCAGATCTGCTTTAAATCCAAGTTCTTCATTAGCTTCAACAGTATCGAAACCTTTATCCTGAAGATCGTAAGCCTTAATCTTATTAACCAGCCCTATGCCTCTGCCTTCCTGCCGCATATACAGCAAGACTCCTTTACCAGCATTCTCAATAATTTTAAGAGAAGTAATTAACTGATCGTGGCAGTCGCATCGCAGAGAATGAAAAACATCGCCGGTCATACATTCCGAGTGAAGTCTGACAAGTGTAGGTTCTTCAGGATTGATATCACCTTTAACTAGCGCAATGTGTTCTTTTTTATCGATAATGCTTACGAAAAGATTTAATTCAAATTTTCCTAATTGAGTTGGCAGAGGTATCGATGTAATTTTCTCAATCAGTTTATCTTTTTGAACCCGGTATTTGAATATTTGTTCAACACTGATTATTTTTAATTTATGTTCCTCTGAGACCTTTCTTAAATCGTTTATTCTTGCCATAGAGCCGTTATCATTTAGAATTTCGCATAATACTCCGGTTCCGCTTAACCCGGCTAATTTACACAGATCAACAACAGCCTCTGTATGTCCGGGGCGCCCTAATACACCTTCTTCAGTGGCAATAAGAGGGAAAATGTGTCCGGGTTTCCCGAAATCTTCACGTTTTGAATTCAGTGAAGCAATTTTTTTAATTGTAACTGCTCTGTCTTCAGCAGATATTCCTGTGGTCGTTCCTTCAATTGCATCTACCGAAACAGAAAAACGGGTTCCGTGAAGAGCGCTGTTGTTGCTGATCATCATTGGCAGTTCAAGTTCGCAGGCTCGTTTTTCTGTTATAGGTACGCATATCAATCCGCGTCCGAACTTTGCCATAAAATTAACTTTCTCTGCAGTTACAAATTCTGCTGCGCATACAAAATCGCCTTCGTTTTCACGATTTTCATCGTCAACAATAATGATAATATTTCCTTGTTTAATTTCTTTTATTGCTTCTTCAACGGAACAAAACATTGCTTTCCCTATAAATATTATTTAATTACTGTAGCAATAGCCGATCTTTCGAATTTAAGTTTTACATTATTTCCGCAATCAACTAATACTGTTTTATCTTCTAATCCAGCAACTGTGCCATGAATTCCGCTGCTGGTTACTATTTTATCGCCTTTCTGAATGGCATTTATCATTGCGTCCCTTTCTTTCTGGCGTTTCTGCTGCGGTCTGATAATCATAAAATAAAAAATAGCGAAAATTGCTCCGAACATTATTAATGTTCCAACTAATCCGCCTCCGCCTTCGCCGCCCTGAGGTGCCATTGCTAAAATAAGATTCATATTATTCCTCCTTTAATTCGTTTTCTTTTTGTGAAATTTTATTGATGATAGAATTTTTCCAATCAGTGTAATTATTTTCTAATATTGCTTTGCGTGCTTGCTTAACAAGGTTGAGGTAAAATGTTAAATTGTGAATTGAAGCTAATTCGTAAGCTAGAATTTCTTTGGCTGTAAAAAGGTGGCGCAGATAAGCTTTTGAAAAATTTCTGCATGTGTAGCAATTACAATTGTTGTCCAAAGGTGTAAAATCGTCCTTATACGAATTATTTCTTATCGAAACAATGCCTTCGGAAGTAAAAAGGTATGCATTGCGTGCATTACGGGTTGGCATAACGCAATCGAACATATCAATTCCTCTTTCAATACACTCGAGAATATTTTCCGGTCTTCCCACACCCATCAAATAACGAGGCTGGTTTTCGGGAAGAAAATCGGAAGTAAAATTAACTATATCGTACATTGTTTCAGCAGGTTCGCCAACTGCCAAACCTCCAATAGCATAACCGTCAAATCCTATTGAAGTAAGATCTGCAGCCGACTTTTCACGCAAATCTTTGTAAATACTGCCTTGGACTATTCCGAAAAGATATTGTTCGTTTCCATAAAGCGGTGTTGAGTTTTCGAAAGCTTTTTTATTAAGCCAAGCCCATTCGGAAGTAAGAATTTGTGATTTCTTTGCGTATTCGTATTCGCAGGGATAAGGAGTGCATTCATCCAAAACCATCATTATATCGGAACCGATGCTTCTTTGTATTTCAATTACTTTTTCGGGTGAAAAAAAATGTTTGGACCCGTCAAGATGCGAGCGGAATTCTACTCCGTCTTTTTTCATTTTCCGCAGAGCCGAAAGACTGTAAACCTGAAAACCGCCGCTGTCGGTTAAAACAGGTTTTTCCCAATTCATAAATTTATGAAGTCCTCCGGCTTTTTCCAGTATTTTTGTTCCCGGGCGCAAATATAAATGATAAGTGTTCCCTAAAATAATCTGAGCTTCAATTTCATCTGAAAGAATTCTTTGAGGTACAGCCTTTACAGTTCCTTGAGTTCCTACCGGCATAAAAATAGGAGTTTCCACAAGTCCGCGGCTTGTATGCAAAACACCGGCGCGGGCTTTGCTTTTTGAATCTTTATTAACTAACGAAAATTTCAAATGTTATCTTAACTATTTTTTTAAAATCAGATATAAAAAATACGTTAATTATTTATGATCTTCCATATAATTATAGTATAAATAATTTACTGCATATTTATATTTTAAAAAATAAGTAAATACTTATATATTAAGTTAAAAGTATTTATATTTTAAGTGGTACAATAATTTTTATTAACGGAGGTTTGTTTGAAGCTTCTTAAAATGATATTTATGTTATTTATTTTTTGCAGCACTATTGTTCCGCAAAACGGTAAGATTATTATTGCAAAAATTGACGGGGAAATTGATCTCGGTCTTGCTCCTCATATAAAGCGGGTTGTTGAAGAAGCTGAAAAGATTTCGGCTGATGCAATAATATTCGAAATAAATACTTTTGGAGGAAGAGTTGACGCTGCTACACAAATTAAGGATGCAATATTGAACTGTAAAGTTAAAACAATTGCATTTATAGATAAACGTGCAATTTCTGCAGGAGCACTTATCTCATTATCCTGCGAGAAGATTGTTATGGTCCCTGGAGCCTCGATTGGCGCATCTACAGTTGTTGATCAATCTGGTGAAAAACAAGCGGAAAAATATCAATCGTATATGCGCTCCGAAATGAGGTCGACTGCAGAAAAAAATAAGCGCCCTACAAAAATTGCAGAAGGAATGGTTGATGAAAGAATTGTTGTTGAAGGATTGGTTGACAGCACACAACTAATAACCCTAACTTCCGAAGAAGCGGTAAAATACGGGATAGCCGATACAATTTTAACTTCCATAGCTCAGGTAAAAGAATCTTTTAATCTTGAAGAAGCTGAGATTGTTAAGTTTGAGACAAACTGGGCTGAAGATCTTGTGCGATTTATTAATAATCCGGTTATATCTTCTTTACTTATTATGATAGGACTTGTAGGATTATTTACAGAAATTAAGACCCCGGGCTGGGGATTGCCAGGAACAGCTGCTGTTGTTGCATTAGCTTTGTTTTTTGGAACAAATTATATTTTGGAACTTGCAACCGGTTTGGAAATAACGATTTTTGTAATCGGCGTAATCCTGCTTATAATAGAAATATTTGTAACTCCAGGTTTTGGCGTGATTGGTATTGTAGGTATTATTTGTATAGTTGGTTCATTATTTTTAGGCTTAATATCTGATTTTCCGGCAGTTGATGCTGATATGTTGTATTATGCGGCTGTACAATTAGGACTGGCATTTGTATTTTCAACTGTTGCAATAATTGTATTATCAAGATTTTTGCCTAAAACAAAAATGTGGTCGAATCTTATCCTCGAAAAAAATATCGACTCTTCTTCCGGGTATGTTTCGTATGAACCGGAAATATCCGATTTATCGGGCGAAAAAGGGAAGGCAATTACAGATTTGCGTCCTTCAGGAACAGCTTCGTTCGGCGGTAAAAAATATGATGTAGTAACTTCGGGGGAGTATATTACAAAAGGGACAGATATAATTATTGTAAAAGTTGAAGGCTCGAAGATTGTAGTTGAGTCTGTTTAAATAAATGTTACTTTAAATGTTGAACCGATTCCTTTTTGACTTTTAACATTTATCAAAGCTTTATTCAGGCGGCAGTATTCTTTTACAAGAGCAAGTCCGAGACCATTACCTTCAAATTTACGGGTATATCCCTGGTCTTCCTGAGTGAAAGCATCAAAAATATGCGGAAGATATTCTTCCTTTATTCCGATTCCTGTATCTGTAACTTCAACAAAAATATTGTTTTCGTTATCTCTTCCGAGCAGTATTCTTATACTGCCTTTATCGGTATATTTAATTGCGTTATCAATTAAATTGACAAATATTTGATAGACTGTGTATTCGTCAGCAAAGATGTTGTATTTTTCTTCTTTCTGGCAATCAAGATAAAGCTGCAGATTTTTTTCCGCAGCAATTTTTTTGTATTCAAGATAAAGATTATCAAGGACTCTGCCGTAAATATCAAATTTTGTAGGGATGTATTCGAATGTTCCTGTATGAAGCTGCGACATATTTAAAATTAAATCGATTGTTCTGATAATTCTTTTACCAGCCCGGTTCATAATAGAAAAGCTTTGAGCAAGTTCAATAGGAATGTTTTCTTCAAGTTCTTCTTTTATAAGTCCGGCATAACTTAAAATAGAGTTTACAGGTGTTCGGATTTCGTGGGAAATCTGCGCCAGAAATTCGGATTTTAATTTATTTGATTTTTCGGCTTCTTCCTTAGCAGCCATAACTGCCATTTCAATTTTTTTCCTTTCAGTTACATCAATCAGCGATCCTACAACGGCAGGTTCCTCATTAAAAAAAGTCCTAGATCCATAAATCTCTACGTGTATTATCTGCTTGTTCTGTTTAATACATCGAAAATCAGAGTTTATGGAATCGGAAGCGCATAAAGAACTATTGTTAAAACTATTTGACACAAATTCAAAATCATCGGGATGAATTATATCTTGAAGTTTAAGCATGTCATTATCATCATTCCTTTCGAAACCTAAAATTTGAATGAGTTTCTGATTCATATATTTAAAAACGTCGTCTTGAATAAGAAAAATCCCGATTATTGATTTTTCAGCAAAATCACGAAATTTGTTTTCCGATTCGATAAGACTTTTTTCATATTTTTTTCTTTCGGATACATCCCGGATAATGGCTTGCAGATAATTATCTTCGCCAACGATAATATTATTCAGACTTACTTCTGTTTCGAAGAGTGTTCCGTCTTTTTTTCTATTAATCCATTCAAAAAATTGCGTCTCTCCATTTAAGGCATTATTGATTTTAATGATTGTGTTGCTTACCGAATTCATTTCATTTTCGGAATTTACACTGAAAAATTCGAAAGGGGAATGTGATATAATTTCGTGATGAGAGCATTTTAGCAGTTCCAAAGCTTTTATATTGCAGTCTACAATAACCAAATCTTTAATTATTATAATAGCATCGTTTGCTGTTTCAAAAAGCGTACGGTATTTTAACTCATTATCTTTTATATATTTTTCGGAGTTCTTCCTTTGCGAAATATCTCTTATTATAGCAATTACACGTTTTATATTATTTGTTCGGTAGAATTTCGTACTAATTTCAATCCACATTTTTTTATTATTCTTATCTCTTGCTGCCATTTCCGAAAATTGAAGTCCCGCATATTCGGTACTTTTTATTAATCCCGAAAAGGAAATGCAATTATTTTCGCTGCCTCTTATTAAATCATCGGGATTTATGTTGAAAATATCGAGATAGGAATAACCGAATAAGTCTAATGCTGCACTATTCACATCAAGAATATTGCCATTTTCGGGGTCGCAGATAAATATTGCTTCACTGGCGGCGTTAAATGTTACGCGGTAATTTTTAAGGCTGAACTGCATTAAATCGGAAGTATCATTCTTATTGCTTTTTGAAAAGACGCCTAATAAAATATCATCCTCACTGTTTAATAATACAGCACTGAAATCTACTAAAGTTTCTTTTCCGCAATCGGGTTTAAAAAATAATTGAACAGAAATTGAATTTTGTAATGCTGCCTCTTTAATAATTTCCGAAAAGGATTTTCGTTTTCCGTTATGGAACATATTGAAAATAATATCGAGGTTTTTTGCGGTTAGAGAAATATTATCAGGATTATTTCCCATGAAATCAAAAAGAAAATTATCGTTAACAAACAAGATTTTGCTTTTTGAATTTATCAAAATTCTGGCACCGAGTTTATTATCGGCCAGCATTCCGTATTTTTCAAAAATCTTGTTTCCCAAATTTGTCTCTATAGGTAATTATCCAAAATTATTTTCTGAGAAAAAGACCAGGCTGCAAGAGTCAGCCCGTCCCATATAATTCGTTGTGCAATCATACTTCTAATTTCATCGAAAGAAAAGCGGTATAATTCAAAATCTTCAGTAATATCTGCAGGCAAAGGGTTTTCTGTTAATTCCAAGGCAATAAAAACTGTGCATAATTCGTCGCTGGCGCCTGTATAGGGTGCAAAAAAACCCGTTTTAATAATCTTTGCTGCCGAAAAACCGGTTTCTTCTCTCAGCTCTTTTTGAGCATTTTCTTCAAATGAAAGTCCATCTTCAACAGAACCGCAGGGGAATTCGAGACTTTCCATCTGGTTAAGGTATCTGTATTGATTAACCATCAGAATCTTTCCGTCAGAAGTAATGGGGATGACCATTGTAGAGCCGTTGGTATGGACGTAATGGTATTCAAGCTGGTTACCGCCGTTAATGTTGAATTTATCAATTTTATACGACCAGTGCGCATTTTGTTTAAAAGTGCTTTCGCTTATTTTATTCCATTTTTTTAATGGCATTATAATCCGTAATTTTCCAGTAATTCTTTTCTCGAAAAAAAATGCGATATTTCAATTGCGGCATTTTCATCAGAGTCGGAACCATGAATAATATTTTGAGTGATACTATCGGCAAACAATTTGCGGATAGTGCCATCGGCAGCTTTAGCCGGATCGGTAGCGCCAATTAAAGTTCTGAAATCGTTTACGGCATTTTCCTTTTCGAGCACAACCGGAATGCAAGGTCCTGAAGTCATATAATCAAGTAATGAGCCGAAAAAAGGTTTATCGCGATGAATTTCGTAAAATCCGCCGGCAGAATCTTTATTAAGGCGCACCATTTTAATTGCCTTAATTGTAAATCCGGCTGATGTAATTTTAGTTAATACTTCTCCAATAAGATTTTTTCTTACGCAATCCGGTTTAAGAATTGCTAAAGTTCTGTTATTCAATTTAATCTCCAAAAATTAAGCGTGTAATTAAACTATAAATTTATAATAAATTTTTTAATGTAATTCCGATATCGGCAGGGGAATCGGCAACGGCAATTCCTGCTTTTTTTAAAGTGTCAATTTTATCAGCTGCCGTTCCTTTGCCTCCGCTGATTATTGCTCCAGCGTGTCCCATTCTTCTTCCGGGCGGAGCAGTTCTTCCTGCAATAAAGGCTGCAACAGGTTTTTTAACGTTATCTTTTATGTATAATGCGGCATCCTCTTCGGCAGTGCCTCCGATTTCACCGATCATAATTATACCTTCGGTTTCAGGGTCTTCATTAAAAAGTCGGATTATTTCCTTGAACTGAGTTCCTATTACAGGATCGCCTCCTATTCCAACACAAGTTGACTGACCCAGACCGAGATCTGTTAATTGTTTCACAGTTTCGTAAGTTAAAGTTCCGCTTCGCGAAACAACGCCAATATTTCCTGGCTTATGAATGAATCCCGGCATTATCCCGATTTTTGTTTTTCCCGGTGAAATTATTCCGGGGCAATTTGGCCCTATAAGATGAATTTCTTTCCCTTTGATATAATCATAAACATTTATCATATCGTTAACGGGAATTCCTTCGGTAATGCAGATAATAAGTTTGATATTACAGTAGGCTGCTTCAAGAATTGCATCTGCTGCAAAAGCTGCAGGTACAAAAATAACAGAAGCATCAATCTTAAAGTTATTAACAGAATCAGCAACTGTATTAAAAACGGGAATATCCGATATTTTTGTCCCAGCCTTATTCGGAGTAACACCGGCAACAATTTTAGTACCGTATTCAAGCATCTGGGCAGTGTGAAAAGAGCCTTCACTTCCGGTAATTCCCTGAACAATTACATTTGTATTTTGATCTGCAAGTATGCTCATTATTTACTTGCCGTTTTTGAAATTATTTTCAATAAAACGGCTGATATTTATCAGTTTATTTTCTTGAAAATGATTTGCCATAAACTGAATCCCGATAGGCAAATTTTGTTTGTTTACGCCTGCAGGAATACTTATTCCAGGAATTCCGGCAAGATTTGCAGATGTTGTATAAATATCACCAAGATACATCTGAAGCGGATCATTCGATTTTTCACCTAGTTTGTATGCTGAGGTCGGAGCTGTGGGAGTGATAAGCAAGTCAACTTGTTTAAAAGCATTTTCAAAATCGTTTTTAAATAACCTTCGTACCTGCTGAGCTTTTCTGTAGTATGCATCGTAGTAACCTGCAGAAAGTACATAAGTTCCCAGCATTATTCTGCGCTTAACCTCCTCGCCGAAACCTTCCGAGCGGGAATGAGTGTACATATCGGCAAGAGAACCTTCATAATCCGAGCGAAAACCGTATCTGGCACCATCGAACCGTGAAAGGTTTGATGATGCTTCGGCAGTTGTTAAAATGTAATAAGTTGCTATAGAATATTGAGTATATGGCAGATTTATATTAACAAACTCGAATCCTGAGTTTTTAAGAAAGGAAATATATTCTTCAATTCTCAGCTTTATTTCAGTATCAAGACCTTCGGCAAAGTATTCCTTTGGAACGCCTATTTTATATTTTGAAGTTTGTTCATAATCTTTCCCTGATAAAGCAGGTTCTATATTCATCGAAGTAGAGTCTTTTGGATCGAAGCCGGAAATCACTGAAAGTATAAGTTCGGCATCATCAACATTTCCGGTCATAGGACCGATACAATCGAAAGAAGAAGCGTAAGCTGTCAAGCCATACCGCGAAACTCTTCCGTAAGTGGGCTTAAGTCCGTAAATACCGCAAAATGCTGCCGGCTGTCTTATCGATCCACCTGTGTCGGTACCAAGCGCGGCATCGCAAAGTCCTGCAGCAACAACAGCAGCAGACCCTCCGCTTGAACCTCCGGGTACACGGGTAAGATCGCAGGGATTAAGGCAATTCCCGAAGAAAGAATTTTCATTAGACGAACCCATTGCAAATTGATCGCAATTGGTTTTACCTATAATTATTGCATCTTCATCAATTATTTTTTGAACAGCAGTCCCTGTATAAAGTGAAATAAAATTCTTCAATATTCCTGAAGAGCAGGTAAGCTGCTTGTCTTTAAGTGCAAGAACATCTTTAATGGCTATTACCATACCTGCTAATCTGCCGGCATTACCTTGAATAATTTTCTTTTGAATATCCAAAGCGCTTTTTAAAGCATCTTCCTTAAAAACAAAGTTAAAACCGTTTATATCTTTTTTTTCTTCTGCACGGTCAAGAAAATATTTAACATTTTCTAACAGCGACAATTTCCCGCTTTTTATTAAATTTAATTTTTCTTGATGGTTTTTGTAAGGTAACAATTTAGAATTCCGGATTTAATTAAATTTATTTTTTATCTTCTTTTTTTTCGTCGTCTGTATTTTTGATTTCGTCTTCTACGTCGTTCAACGCTTTCTTAAAATCTTTCATCCCTTTGCCAAGTCCCCTGGCAAGTTCGGGAATTTTTTTCGCTCCAAAAAGCAAAAGAATAATAAGAAGAATTATCAGGATTTCACCTGTCCCGAGATTTCCTATAAATGCAAACATATATTCTCCTTTTTAAATTTCCTTTTTTAGTTCAACCGGTTTATCCGCAGGTTTGAACATTCTGTTAAATATTTGCCGTAAAATACTTAAAAATAATACAGTAATCAGTATAAAAAACAAGAAAGAACCTTTAGATATTACTAATACAATAAGAGCTGCAACTGAAAAAATATGTGAAGCAGGTTTTTTCTTCATATCGGATAAAGTAAATTTTGGAAGTGTATCGAAAGTAACTTTACTTACCATAAGCAACGCTAATGCTATCGATAATATTATTACTGTTACTTCAATATTATATCGTAAAAAATCGTGCAAGGGATAATTCAATGTTAAAGCCGCAATTGTAAGCGCGGCAAAAGGAATGGGTACACCGGTGAAGTATGATTTATCGAAACCGGTTAGCTGGACGTTGAATCTTGCAAGTCTCAAAGCTCCGAAAACAAGCTGCAGCGAACTGATAATTATTCCGATAATTCCATATCCCGAAAGAAATGCTGAATAAATAAGAAACGATGGGGCTGCCCCGAAACTTACTACATCTGCCAGCGAATCTAGTTCAACTCCGAATTTACTTGTAGATTTTGTAAGCCTTGCTACAAGTCCGTCGAGCGCATCAAAAATAGCAGCAAAAGCAATTGCAAGGCACGAATAAAGAATTTCGCCCTGACTGGCAAAAACGATTGAACAAAAACCGCTGAAAACATTCAGGCAGGTGAAAGTGTTAGGGAATACTGACCGGGAAACTTTAGGCTTTTTCATCAAGGCAGCTCAAATAAAATCGTTTCGCCTGCTGTTACTTTATCGCCTTCTTTTACTTTTTCAACCCATTTCTCCGGTACAATTACGTCAACCCTGCTTCCGAATTTAATCATACCGAATCTTTTTCCGGCAAAAACATTTTGTCCGGTTTTCAATTCATATATAATTCTGCGGGCAACAAATCCTGCAACCTGAGTAAATAAAACTTTACCTTTATCCGAAGTAATTCCAATTAAGCTTCGTTCGTTTCTTTTATCAGCTTTTTCGTGACTGGCAATAAGATATTCTCCCTCATAATATTTTAAAAAGTCAACTTTTCCTGAAATCGGGATCCGGTTAACGTGTACGTTTAAAGGGGACATAAAAATTGAAATTTGTTTACAAGGTTCGTTGATAAAAACATCGGGCTGAACATCCTTTATGACAAGAACGGTACCGTCAGCAGGCGATAAAATGATATTATCTCCTTTAGGAATATTCCTTTCGGGATCGCGGAAAAAATTCAGCGTAAAAGCTAAAAGCAGTATCGAGAACACAATTAAAGTATATTTAATAAACGGATTGTTTAGGAAAAAAGATGCTGAAATAAGAATAAAGAAAATTACAGCAACAGTTCCAACCGTAAAATAGCCATATTTTGTAATCATTTTGCTCTTAAAATTAGTGTTTATAATAACTATAATACAAATTTAATATTTTTTTTAATAATTTCGTTGTGAATAATTTTTTTGTTAAATTTAGCTCAAAAAAATATAGTAAATATCGCAAAAATACCCTAAAAAATAAACTGAGATTTGGAGGAATAATGAAAGGCGGAATGCAGGGAATGCTTAAGCAAATACAGAAAATGCAGGCAGAAATGGAGAAAGTGCAAAACGGTTTAGGAAATAAAACTGTTACGCAGGAAAGCGGTGGCGGGATGGTAAAAGTTACAGCCAACGGGAAAAAAGAAATCATATCAATAAATATTGATCCCGAAGTTATTAAAGAAGGCGATAAAGAGATGATTGAAGACCTTGTTGTTGCTGCTGTAAACAAAGCTTTGGAAGCTGCAAATAAAATGGCTGAGGAAGAATTAGGAAACGTTACCCGCGGAATGATTCCTCCGGGTTTGAATATTCCGGGATTTTAATTTGTTAATTGCAGAGCCTCTACAAAAAGTAATTGACGAACTTAGCAAACTTCCTTCGATAGGGAAGAAAACCGCGCAAAGATTAGCCCTTCATTTGTTAAAAACCGATGTAAATGATGTGCAGAAACTTGCCGAAGCTCTTATAGAACTGAAGCACAAGCTTCAGTTCTGCAAAGTATGTTTTAACATTTCGGTTGAAGAAAAATGCGCAATATGCAGCAACGAAAAAAGAGAACGCAGCATAATATGCGTGGTAGAAGATGCTGGAGATATTCTGGCAATTGAAAAGACGAATGAGTACAGAGGTTTGTATCATGTTTTGGGGGGAGCGCTTTCACCTCTTAGCGGAATAGGAAGTGAAAATCTTAAGATAAAAGAACTTATAAGCAGATTTTCTTCCGAAAAAATATCGGAAGTAATTATTGCACTTAATCCTGATACAGAAGGCGAAACAACAGCACATTATCTCGCAGGATTAATCAAACCTTTCGGAATAAAAGTTACGCGTATTGCCCGGGGATTACCGATAGGCAGCGATATTGAGTTTGCAGACGAAGCAACAATAGGCCGGGCGGTTACCGGAAGAATAGATATTTAAAATGGACAAATGGTTTATTGAGTGGTTTACATCGGATGAATATTCCGATGTTTATGCACATCGCGATGAAAAAGACGCATTAAATTTAGTAAAACTGATAGCTGAAAACATACATACACCCAAAAATTCCTGGCTGCTTGATGCCGCTTGCGGTTCGGGAAGATACTTAAACGAATTTTCAAAGTTAGGCTTTCAATCAATAGGATTCGATTTGAGTATGCCTCTTCTTAAAAAAGCTAGAGAAACAAGCAGTAAAACCGGTAATAATTTTTCCCTGATAAATGCAGATATGCGAAATGTATGTATTAACAAAAAATTTGACCTTATTTTAAATGTTTTTACGAGTTTCGGCTATTTTTACCGGGATGAAGAAAATTTCAAATTCATAAATAATTCTTCGCTGATGATAAAGAACAGCGGTTTTTTTATTTTTGATTATCTGAACAAAAATTATGTTATCAACAATCTTATTAAATATTCGCAGAAAATAGTCAATAACAAAAAAATTGAAGAATTTAGGGAAATAAGTGATGGCAGAGTAATTAAAAAAATGACTATAGGTACAGAAAGCGGAATAAAAGAATATTTTGAATCGGTTAAGTTATACAGTCCCGAAGAAATAATTGAAGGATTCAAATCAGCAGGGTACAGACTTGTGAAAAAATTCGGTAATTATTCGGGTGACAAATTTGATGAGGAATTATCTGAAAGATTTATTGTATTTTTCGGAAGATGAAATATTTAATATACATATCATTAATATTAGTCTTTGTTTCCTGCGATCTTTTTACTTCCAGGGATTCGGAAGACCCTGCAGGATTGCGCAGCAATTTTAATTCTCCCACAACGCCCGAAATACTTTTCGAAAATCTTGCAAGCTCTTTTAACGACAAAGTAATAGAAAATTACACGGCAAACTTTACCGATTCGATGTACCTTGCAAAAAATTTCCGTTTTATTCCCGCTGCGGATGCGGCAGGTGAATTCCCTCAGCTTGCCGATTGGAGCTTGCCCGATGAAAAACAGTATTTTACGCAGCTTGTTTCAAAAGTTGCAGCTAACCAAAAATTAGGACTCAAACTTTTTTTTAACGAAAAAACCGTTTATGTTGACAGCGCGGTTTATATTTACCGTTACGAAATATCCACAAATTCCGATGATGAAAATATTCCGTCTTTTTGTTCAGGCACTTCGCAGTTTACAATTAATGTGGACAGAAGAAATTTCTGGGTTATTTCTAAATGGCAGGATATTTCGGATAACAAAAACAGATCGTGGAGTTATTTGAAAGGAAAACTTTATTAACAGTTTAATTAAAATATTCATACTTTTATTAACATTTATAGTTTACTCCTGCGTTAATCCCTTTGCCCCTAAGCTGGATGAAAAGGACGAAAACATTTTTGCACTGGGCGATACAAAAACAATCGGCGGGCTTTTCGAAAACTTTCAATATGCTTATACTTTTAAAGATACAACAATTTACGGCTCAATAATTCACAAGGATTTTGAATTTACATTTACCGATTACGAGCAGGGCGTAGTTAAATCGTGGGAAAGAAACGAGGAGATGAAAGCTACGCATGGTTTGTTTATTAATGCGCAAAGACTTGATTTAATATGGAATGAAATCATATCTTTAAGTCCCGATTCTACAGTTGTTATACGTTCTTTTGAACTTACTGTTACATATAACCCTACAAATGTGGATGGCGCCAGCGGAAAAGTTAATATGCGTCTTAAAAAAAACAATTCCGGAAACTGGCAGATAATTAAATGGATTGATGAATCAAATTAAAAGAAGAGAAAAATGTACCTATTTTATTTAACCGAATCGCTTAATTCTTTCTGGAAAGCAAAAGTTGCTTCCTTTGCATCTATTGTTACAATTGCAGTTGCAGTTTTCACTCTTGCCGGTTCTGCTCTGCTTATTTTTATTTCCGATAAAATTGCAAACCATATTAAAAGCCGTATTGAAGTGGATATTTTTCTAGAAGAAAATCAGGATGAAACTTCAGTCTATAATCTTTTGGATGCTTTGGAAGGCGAAAAGGAAATTTCGCAGACAATTTTTACTTCGAAAGAAGAAGCTCTTAAAAAGATGGAAGCTAGGCTTGGAAAAGGATTTTTAAGCAAGGTGCTGGAGGTAAATCCTCTTCCTGCTTCAATTAATATAAGGTTTAACCCTAATTATATTTCGGAAAGCGTAATAAACAAGGTGATGGATAAATATAAAAACCATGCGGGTGTTGCAGATATATATTTCAACGATAATTTCACGTTAAAAGTTTTATCGTATATCGAGCCTTCCAACCATTTTGTTTACTGGCTTGCAGGAATCTTTGGAGTAATGGGTATGCTGCTTGTTTATCTTACATCAAAAATAATTATAAACCACAAAATGTATCAGTTCGAAACTATGAAACTTGTGGGCGCAAAAATTTCGAGCATAAAAATCCCCATTATTCTTAACGGAATTATCACCGGATTTATTGCAGGCGTAATTACAATTGTAATTTACTACTGGCTTTTCTTCTTTTTTCAGAAATATTACGGTTCGTTCAGTCTGTTTTCACTTCAGGGAATTTTCTTCATCGGTCTTTTAATTCTTGGAACTGTTTTTGGATTTTGCGGCAGTTATCTTTCAACATTTAAAATTAAAAATGTTATAAAAATTTTTGAAAAATAAACTGAGAGTTTGCAATGTTTGATAAAACGGCTGTTGTAACCGGAGGTTCTGGTTTTCTCGGTTCGCATTTATGCGACAGACTTTTGGAGGAAGGCATAAAAGTAATATGCATAGATAACCTTTTAACCGGAAATATTAAAAACACAGAGCATCTGTTCGGAAATGAAAATTTCAGTTTCATCAAACACGATGTTACAAATTACATCCACGTTCCCGGAAAAGTTGATTACATACTTCATTTTGCCTCGCCGGCAAGTCCAATCGATTATCTTAAACTTCCTATCCAGACACTTAAAGTCGGTTCTCTCGGAACACACAAAGTTTTAGGGCTTGCAAAAGATAAAGGCGCACGCGTGCTGATTGCATCAACATCCGAGGTTTACGGCGATCCTGCAATTCATCCGCAAAAGGAAGATTACTGGGGAAATGTTAACCCTATAGGTCCGCGCGGAGTTTACGATGAGGCAAAAAGGTTTCAAGAAGCTATAACAATGGCTTATCATAGGTATCACGGACTTGAAACACGAATTGTGAGAATTTTTAATACTTACGGACCGAGAATGCGGCTTAACGACGGGCGAGCGCTTCCGGCATTTGTTTCGCAGGCACTTAACGGGCAGGACATTACAGTATTCGGCGACGGTTCGCAAACGCGTAGTTTCTGCTATGTTTCCGATCTTATTGACGGTATTTTCAAGCTCTTAATGTCCGGTGAAACCGATCCCGTAAACATTGGAAATCCTGCCGAAATTACTATTAAACAATTTGCCGAAGAGGTTATTAAAATAACCGGTTCAAAAAGTAAAATAGTTTATAAGGAATTGCCCGAAGACGACCCGAAAGTACGCCAGCCCGATATAACCAAAGCTAAAACTACACTCGGCTGGGAGCCTAAAGTTGACCGCAGCGAAGGACTTAGAATTACGATAGACTACTTTAAAAGGCAATTTTGAATTTTGCCTGTCCCGATTTATCAGGAAATGCTTAGTTTTGAATGAAAAGCATAGCAAAGCGCATAGGGCAAAGCGGAGATTGGAAAAAGGGTGAATGGTGGAGGGTAAAAGGTAAAGGGGAAAGGCAATTTATAATGTATAATGATGGGAAAAAACGCGGGACAACCAGCATTCAAAATTAAGAATTTCCCGAAAAAAACTCGGGACAGGCAAAATTCAAAATTAAGCAGGCAGCATTCCCCGAAAAAAAACTCGGGACAGGCAAAATTCAAAATTGTATAAGTGCTGTATTGCCTCCAGAAAAACATATCAAAAAATTACAAAATCCCCTTACTGAATTTAAAAAATATTATATTTACTTCTTGAATTAAATAGAAAACAAAAATCTGGATTAACACTAAGACGCAAAGAAAATGAATAGATAAAAGAACGTAATAAGTAAAGCGTAATACGTAATAAGGAAAAAACTCATCACGTTTCACATATTACGCTTTACGTATCACGCTTCACGAAAATATTTTTGTGCCTTTGTGGTAAAGATAAAAGGACGTAATAAGTAAAGCGTAATACGTAATAAGGAAAAAAGCTTATCACTTATCACGCATAACGCTTAACGGCTTTTATAAACTTATTACTTACAATTTAATACTGATAACTGAAAAATGAACTTAGATATAAACAAAATAACAGAAGTATTAAAGACCTTTGAAGAGATTGAATTCGCGTATTTATACGGTTCTTATGCCAATGGAACTGCCACCCCTTTAAGCGATGTTGATATTGCTGTTTTTCAGAAGCATAAAAATACTTTTGAACTTAAAATGAATGAGTTCAAAATTGAAGCTGAACTTATGAAAGAAATTCCGGGAATTGAATTTGATGTAAGAAGTTTGAATAATGCTCCGATAACGGTAACAGGCAAAATAATAAATGAAGGTAAATTTCTTTTTTGCCGGGACGAACAAAGGTTCCTGGATTATACAGTTAGTAAAAGAATGCAATATATGGATTATATGATTGTGTATAAACCGATTTTTGATAAAAGATATGAAGAGATGCTTAATGATTGACAGGCAGAAAGCTGAATCTCTTATTGAAAGGATAGAAAAATATTATTCGATTCTTGCTGAGTTCAAAAAACTTACACTCGAAGAATATTTGAAAGACATAAAAACTGTTTACAGCAGCCGTTATTTGATTCAGGTTTGTGTGGAATCCTGCATAAATTTATCAAATCATATTATTGCTTCGGACAAAATGGGTGTTCCCTCTGAATATGCAGATACATTCCGTATTTTATGTAAAAACAATTTAATTGACGAAAAATTAACTGCACAATTAATAAATATGACAAGATTCAGGAACAGGCTAGTCCATCTTTACTGGGATATTGATGATGAATTTGTCTTTGAAATTATCAATAATAATCTTGAAGATATCAATGCTTTTGTAAAATCAATTAAACAATATTTGAAATTATTAAAACTATAAGTAATTAAAAACAGGATTAACACTAAGACACCAAGACACGAAGAAAATGAATAGATAAAAGAACGTAATAAGTAAAGCGTTAAACGTAATAAGGAAAATAAAAACTCATCACGTTTCACATATTACGCTTTACGT
>JAAYAN010000181.1 GCA_012719345.1 Ignavibacteria bacterium
AAAACAAAGACCGCTATATATTAAAAATAGCTCTGGCAAGACAAAGAAGAAAATGGTTCAAAGGTTTATGGGATACTGCCGATAACTGTTCTCTACCCTTCTTTGCCCCTATTGCTTAATCTGGGTTAATTGCTTCATTCATTTCAATAATATTCTCATTCATTGTCTTTGCTCATTAAAACGGATACTCGGTGTCATCATCTGTAATGTTTTCATAAAAATCATACACTTCTTTTTTAAATTCGTTAGCAGATTTTTGTTCTACCGGATTTTTAAAGACAGTATCAGTTTTCTCACCGGTATTGAATAACTCTTCTTCCTCTTCCTTTATTCCAAAATAAGACTTAGGAAAATCACCAATCCATTCAACCCCGCGAACTGAGTAATTTTCACTAAGCGATATTTTTCCTGAAGGTGTAGTACGGATTTTATGATTTTGAATTAAGAGCCTTTTTAGATTTTCAATCGATCCCAAGCCCGAAGAAGTTGCCATCAAATAACGGTTAACTTCATCGTGAGCATTTTTCAGATTTATTACTATTTTTACTGAATTATCGTTATTAATTCTGTACTCTCCTACTTTTCCAGTCTTGCTTCCGAAATTGCTTCTGTTATCGATGTTTTCCAGCCAGATTCTATTACTTTCGATAAGTGCCCAAAAAGTGCTTTCAAAAACTTCATCAACTTTATTTTCCTGAACCCGGTAAAAGTTTTTCTCGAACAGCTCAGCAATGTTATCGTAGAAGAAATTTCTTAAACTGCTGTTGTAATTGTTGTTTTCTTCCGTTGAAAAGAACCCGGACACTACTTCAAAAGAAGTTATTAACAGCGCAAAATTGTTTGTTAGTCTGTCGGTATTATCACCAGTAAGGTTTTTCTCTCTGATAATTTCATCTATATCAATCTGGCTCTGAGTAAATGATTCTACAACGTGCTCTTTTTTAATAAGCAAATGCTGAATAAAATAAGGAATTGCAGCATTCATTTTTTTCGACAAAACAGAAAGTTCGTCCAGCTTACTGCGGTCTGATGCGATATTTTTCATTTCCACAATAATTCCGCGCGCAATTGTTGAAGCTTCGGATAAAATGTTATCTTCGGCGCAAATCATAAGCGTGCTTTGAATCGGTCTGTCTTTTTGAAGAGTCATATCAACCGAGGCCCTACTCCTTGAACTGCTGTCTCCGTAATTTTGAAGCATAGTCATAAATCTGTTTTTATCTTGAGGATTAGAAAAGTTCTGGGTTTTCAAATCATCAATTCCAAATAAAATATCTTTAAGAGCATTTCCTGTTATAGTAAGCCCGGTCATAGTTGAAGAACAGTTGAAAAGCGACCTTGTACTGCCGTACATTCCCTGCATCAATTTTACGGTTGTAGATTTCCCGCATCCGGAAGGACCGAAAAGCATTAAAAATGGTTTGTTTGATGCCTTATTTTTAAGAAATGGGTAAATAAGGGGTATAAAAGAAAAGAAAAACGCCACTAAGTTTGGGAATGCGTTTTCAGAAGAAATCATTTTTTCGATATAGCCATTATAATATGAAGTAATTTCATCTTTTTCGCATTTACCGAACGAGGGCAGCACAGCCTGAAATTCCTCGCTGTGGAGTATAATATTTTTTTGTTCTCTAATATTATCTACCGCAATTACCATATTCGTCGTATTGTACTTTGTAAAATCCTTATTATAACCTGAGTTCGATATAAGAATCAAGCAAAAACAAGTTCATTAGAATAACCGGACAAATCAATTTTAGGTTTACGATCTTTTAGTGAATAAGCCAGCAAACCGGAAAGCAAATTAACAAAGAAG
>JAAYAN010000182.1 GCA_012719345.1 Ignavibacteria bacterium
GTGCGGAATCATAATTTTTTGTTAACGTTAAATACAATATTTTCTTAATTTTATAAATCGCTATTTACATTTTTGGGGTGGGGAATACTTCTGGACCCCATGGGGAATATTTTTGGCCCGCGACAAAGTAATGAAGAGCTTTTGAATGCTCAAAAAGAAATAGATAAATGCAAAAGTGTAATTAGTAAAGCATTTTCCAAAAATGTAATAGTGGCTGAACATGGCTCTAGTTCAGAATCGGAGTTAGGAGCTAATAGCATATTTCATGCTCATATCCATATCATTCCAATACAGAATCCCATAGATGTATTTAATTTATATTATGAACAAGGAGGAAAGCCCCTTGTTTATAAAGAATTCTCATCAATTACGAATCATAAAAATTCTTCATATTTATATCTAAGTCTGGAAGATGGAAAGCATTTAATTTGGACAAATTCGGAAAAATTTTCACGACAATTTGTTAGAAAAGTTTGTGCAGAGATATACCAACTTCCAGAATATTATAATTGGAAAAAATATCCATTTAGCGAAAATATAGATAGATCTGTAACAAAATTGAAACCATATTGTGAATTGGATGCAGTTTTATAACTATCAATACAGCTATAAAAAAAAGGGAGGCCTCGGCTTCCCTTTTTTGTTTAAGTCAAAATAATTCATTTTTATAAGCTGTCGCCAAAATCCTGTTTAAATTTAGCAACAAGTTTAGCAGGCCAATCGCTTGTTGGTTCTAAAACCCCGTTAAAGAATCTCAACACTGCAGGTTCTTCAACAAAGCGCAATCCGCCAACAAGTTCTCTGTTTTTAAACAGCCAGTTTAATCTGTCAATTACAAACATTGTCTGCGAAAGCGTGAAAACTCTTCTCGGGAATGCAAGACGCAAAAGCTCCACATCGGCAAGAACATCGTTACCGTTTTCGTCGCGTACGCTCGAAACTGTTCCTCTTTCCATTCCGCGGATACCGGAAATAATATATAAAGCTGCTGCCAATGCTCCTGCAGGATATTCTTTCTGCGGAACGTGAGGTAAAAATCCCATACAGTCCACGTGTGCACCGAGCGCGCCGGATGGAGTAATTACCGGAATTCCGAGTTTATCAAGTTCGGTTACGCAGTATTCAATAAAGGAAGGCGACTGGCTAATAACAGTTTCGTCGGTTGTTTCTCTTAATCCTACTGCCATAGCTTCAATTTCACGGACGGACATTCCGCCGTAAGTTAAAAATCCTTCGTAAAGAACAACAAAGTCGCGCATTTTCATATAAAGATTTTTATCGTTAGTGCAGATACCACCGCCGCGGGTGGAGCTTACTTTACGGCTGGAGAAATAAACAACATCTGCCAGACTGCACATTAAAAGAAGAATATCCTTGATAGGAGTATTCTTAAATTCTTCTTCACGCTTTTTAATAAAATATGCGTTTTCGCCAATAAGACTTGCATCGAGCATAACCATAATACCGTTTTCTTCGGCAACTTTTCTTACGTCGCGCATATTCTGAATAGAGAAAGGCTGTCCGCCGATAAGGTTGGTTGATGCTTCTAATCTGATAAAAGGAATTCGTTCCTTGCCGTATTCTTTTATTAAAGCTTTGAATTTATTTATATCGATGTTTCCTTTGAAAGGATTTGTGCTTTTAATCTGGATAGCATCATCGCAATAAATTTCAAATATTTTTCCGCCGTTTAATTCCATATGAGCTTTTGTGGTTGTAAAGTGATAGTTCATAGGAATGATATCGCCTTTTTTAATAAATGCCTGCGAAACAATGTTTTCGGCAGCGCGACCCTGATGCGCAGGAAGTACATAATGTTTGCCGAATACTTCCCGAAGAGCCGCTTCCATTCTGTAAAAACTCTGGCTGCCTGCATAAGCATCATCAGCCTGAAGCATTGATGATACTTGATTATCGCTCATTGCGTTTGTTCCGCTGTCGGTAAGCATATCCAGAAAAATATCGTTTGTATTTAACTGGAATGTGTTAAATCCGCCTTTTTTTATGGCTTCAAGTCTTTCTTCAACAGGTTTTAAAAATAATTTTTGCACAATACGTACTTTGTGTAATTCCAACGGTATTTTTTGTCCGCTAAAAAATTTTACTGTTACTGCTCCGTTATTTTCCATATTACTTAATTTATTTAGTTTTGAAATAATTAATTAGATATCAGCATCTCGAAAATTACTATTAAATTACGGATTATCTTAATAAAAAATCATTTTGCTTTTGTTTCTTCCCAGTCGGTCAGTTTGCCGTCCTTAAAAAAATACGTAACCGTGCCGTAATACCATTGCTCGAATTTTCCCCATTTTTTTTTGTTCACATCTATTTTATCCGGTTCGCCCCAGCTGTCTTTCATCATTTTGGTGCTCATTCCTTTCCAAATCTGTTTGTTTATTATCCTGGTGCCTATTTCAGTGCCGTACTTTTTAATAAATATTTTTTGAACAATATTATCAATTTCAGATTTAAGACTGTCAATTTCTTTTTCGCACCTGGTTATATCCGAAACCAAAGAGGCTTTTTCCAATAAAAGTACGGTCTTCAAAGATTTAAGACTGTCGGCTTTTTCCTGCGAATACTCATTTTTCTGCTGCGCCCATGCAGCTGCAAAAAAACATATAAAAACAATTGATTTTAATTTCATTCTTTAATAACCGCCTTTATAATATAATCGAGCTTAGGAAATTCGCGTTCGAGATATTTATTCCCTTCCATACTTATCTTTGCCTGATCCGGTCCCTGCCCGAATGGAGTGCCTTCGCCGTAATCCGCATAAAGGCTGTCTATTGTTTCCATTCCGCTGATTACTTTCCCGAAAGGTGCAAACCGCATTTGATCAAGTTTGGAGTTATTACCGTAATTGATAAATATATGAGTCGTTCGCGAATCCGGCTGCTGACCGGCGGCAAAGGTAACCATTCCGCGTAGATTGCTTTGCTTAACAGGGTCATCCGGAAAACTTAAATTCCTCCAGACTTTTGCAACTGACGTATCGCCATGCGCTCCGAATTGAGCTACAAAACCTTTCAGCACTCTGAAAAATTTCACGTTGTCGTAAAATCCGTTATCAACAAGATAAAAAAATCTGTCGGCTCCTTTAGGTGCCCATTCTCTGTTGACTTCAATAGTAAAAACGCCTTTGCTGGTTGTAAATTCGGCTTTGTATTTATCGGGACATTTTTGGTTTAATTCATCGGGATCGGGATTTAGAAGCGGACTATAGTTTGTGCAGAAAGTTAAAAAAAGTATAATTGATATTGAAATTATGGTTTTTCTTATCATTACATCTCCCGATTTACATTAATCTTTTTATCTTAATCACCTGGAAAAATTTTTTTTACGGCGTAAAATTAAACAATATTTTGTAAATGAGGAGAATAAAATGCCGGTTTCTGCAATAATATTCGATTTAGGAAACGTTTTGCTGCCTTTCGATTATTCAATTGTAATTGAAAAACTAAACGAAAAAAGCAGCGGATTAGGTTTCCGTTATGCCGAAAAATATAAACAGAATTATAATGTTCACCGCGATTATGAAAAAGGATTAATGACGGACAGCGATTTTTTGGATGTTATTATGGAGTGGACTGAAAACAAGGTTGAACGGGAAACATTCTGCAAATATTTTTCCAGGATATTTTCGGTGAATGAACGGATTGCCTCGATACTTCCGGAACTCAGTAAAAATTACAGACTGTTTCTGCTTTCCAATACAAGCAATATTCACAGAATTTACGGTTGGAACGATTACAGTTTTTTGCAGAATTTTGAGAAACTATTCCTTTCGTATCAGGTTGGAGCAAACAAACCCGAAAAAGAAATTTACCAAGCCGTTACAAATTATACTAAATTGCCGTACGGCGAACATCTTTTTATTGATGATGTTAAGGAATATGCCGATGCGGCAAAAAAACTCGGCTGGGATGCAATAAATTTTTTAAGCGAACAGCAATGTATAGATGAGCTGAAAAAAAGAAATATTAAATTTTAGCCGATCCACTTTTTCCAGATTTCTGGCTGATAGCCGACAGTAGAATAATTCCCATTTCTTACTACCGGTGTTTTAAAAAGGAGCGGATCCTCGAGTAAAATTGTTTCAACATCGTGAATTATATAAGCAAGATTTCTTGTTCTGTATTGCTTTCCTTCGCGGTCGATAAGGTCTTCCAGTTTAACGCTGCGGCAAATATTATCCAATTCGCCCTTGCTTATCCCTTTTTCGGTAAGATCACGATAATGATATTTTATGTTTCTTTCCTTAAAAAACCTTTCGGCTTTTTTGGAATCCTGGCACTTTTTTGTGCCGAATATCTGAATGTTCAATATTGTCTCGTTCGAGTTTTCGGTTCCGCAAAAATATAAAATTTATTAATAAAGAGTTAACCAAACTAAAGATATTTTTTACCCACGAGCTTTAACAAGCTGAAATATCAAAACGAAAAACAAAGCATCAGTTCAATGTTCTGCCGGAATTAGCCATTTAAACAAAGAATTGACTGTTTTATCGAAAAAGCCGCCTTTTTTAAATGCTTCTTCGTCGCTTAAATGAATGCTTTCGTAACCGAGAGCAACATAATAGCAGGCTTTATCAAAAAATACTACAATTCTTTCGTAAAACTCCAGCGCCTGATGAATTTCGAGAGTATTATTAATTATTCCGGAATCCATCACATACCGCCACACATTTTCGCGCGCTGCGTGAAGAGCAAAAATCACTTCGCTCGATTTCAATCCTTCGTGATGCCTTTCGCGCCCGAGCATCATAAAGTGTCTGGCAGTTTTTGAAAAATTGTCTTCGTCGTCCGATATCCAATCGCCCAGCCGGTTGTAAACATCAAAAATTCTTCCGTGAAGTATATCGTAAGGAAGACTTTTGTATCCGGCAGTGCATGGGTTGTTTCGAATGATGTGGATCCAATTCTGCGTAAGCAGTTCGGAGTGATCTTCCACAAGATTGATAAATTTGCGGTAAATCATAACACACCTGTTTTTTGTTTGCAAAAAAAAGATATTTATTCGGCAGACAAAATGAAAGGCTTAATTAAAGTATCTTTTTCATTAGAGTATTTATCGGTAACAGAAAATAAAATATTGTAATTTCCGTAGCTTACCGTGCTGTCCAGTTCTGTCTGAACTTCAATCGGCAAATCCTGAAATTCTTCAACGGCAGAATCATTTAGAACTCCGCTGCTTATAGTTTTAATCTTTTTTCCTACGGTATTTTTTAAAATAACGGAATATGCAATTTCAACTTTATAAACTTCGCTTTCTTTTTTCTGCGCAAAATTTTTCACGCGGACTGACGCATTCAATTCCCAGCCTGGTTCCATACTGAAAGCAAAAGCTTCGGGGCTGAATAATTCGAGAGGTTTTTTATCTTCGGAGCAGGAAAAAAGTATTGCTGAAAATAAAATACAGATTAAATTTTTCATATTGTCACTTTGTGTTTATAAAAAACCTGCCCCTCAATTGGAGCAGGCTAATCAATAATTAAAAATTCATAATTAAGAATTAAGCATTGTTTTTCTTAAACTCTTTCATAAATTCAACAAGATCGGCAACGCCTTTTTCGGGGAATGCATTGTAAATTGAAGCTCTCATTCCGCCTACAGATCTGTGTCCTTTTAATCCGCTGAAACCTTTTGCTGCAGATTCAGCAATAAATTTCTTTTCTAGTTCTTCAGTCTGCATACGGAATGTTACGTTCATTATCGAACGGTCTTCTTTAGCAGCGGTTCCTCTGTAATATCCGTCAGAATTATCCATATAATCGTAAAGAAGAGCTGCTTTGCGCTGGTTTATTTCATACATTTTATCAAGTCCGCCGTTGCGAAGAAGCCATTTAAAAACTAATCCCATAATATAAATTGAATAAGTTGCGGGAGTATTATACATCGATTCGTTTTCAACGTGAATTTTATAATTCAAATATGTATGAAGCGCATCCGAAGATCTTTCGAGAAGGTCTTTGCGGATAATAACAAGAACGCATCCCGAAGGACCCATATTTTTCTGTGCGCCTGCATAAATCAATCCGTATTTGTTTATATCAATTTTTTTGTGAAGAATATCCGATGAAGCATCGCATACCAAAGGAACGTTTCCAACAACGGGTTCGGTTTTGTATTGTGTTCCGTAAATTGTGTTGTTCGAAGTAAAGTGAACATAAGATGCTTCCGGATCAAGTTTAAGTTCGCTTTGCTTTGGAAGCTTGCAGAAGTTATCCGCTTCTGTTGTTCCAATAATGTTAACAGCGCCTACTCTTTTAGCTTCTTTTACTGCTTTTTTTGCCCAAACACCGGTTACAATATAATCGGCTTTATTTGCCGGCGGCATAAGGTTAAGCGGAACCATCGAAAACTGAAGTGTTGCGCCGCCCTGTAAAAATAAAACTGCGTAATTATCGTTAATATCCAAAAGCTGGCGAACATCTGCTTCAGCTTCCTTGATAATTTTTTCGTAACCTTTGGAGCGGTGGCTCATTTCCATAACCGAAATTCCTTCGCCTGGAACTGACATAAAGTTTTTTTGCGCTTCAAGCAGTACCTCTTCGGGCAAAACTGCAGGGCCTGCGCTGAAATTATAAATTCTCTTTTCCATATAGTACCTTCTATTTTCTGTTAATTTAAATTTTATGAATTACTAATCCGTCGCGTAATTTCGGTTCGAACCAGGTTGATTTTGGCGGCATAATTTCACCGGCATCCGAAATGTTAATCAGGTCATCCAGAGAAACGGGATATAGTGAAAAAGCAACTTCGGCTGTTCCGTTGTTTACTAATTTTTCAAGTTCTGCCGTTCCTCTTATTCCGCCGATAAAATCAATATCTTTCGAAGTTCTCGGGTCGTCAATTCCTAAAACAGGATTTAAAAGATAATCCTGCAGAATGCTTACGTCCAGATTTTCTCCGACGGTTTTCCCTTCTTTTACGTTACTGTTCGGCTTCAACAAAAACCATTGTTTATCGATATACATACAAAATTGTTTTTTCCCCGGAGGCACCGGGGATGAAGTCTTCTCGCAGGAAAAGTTTTCTGATATTCTGCCGAAAAACTGTTCTTTGCTCATTCCGTTGAGTTTAAAAACCACGCGGTTGTAAGGCATAATTCTTAATTCCTCTGCCGGAAAAAGAACTGCAAGAAAATAATTATATTCTTCGTTTCCTGCGTGCGCGGAATTTCTTTTCATCATTTCTTTCTGAGTTCTGCCTGCGCTTGCTGCGCGGTGGTGACCGTCGGCAATGTACAGGTTTTTAACTTTAGCAATTGCTTCAATAATAATATTATTTTCGCTTTCCGGCAGAATCCACATTTTGTGTTTAATTCCGTCGGGAGCAGTAAAATCGTATTCCGGCGCTGCGGCTTTTGTTTTCTTTACAATTTCGTTAACTGCGGGAACGCCTTTGTAAGTAAGAAAAACTGCCCCGGTTTGAACTTCGGTTGTAATAATATGATTTGTGCGGTCGTCTTCTTTAACTTTACGGGTTTTTTCGTGCTTCATAATCACGTTATTATCATAATCGTCAACCGAAAAAGTTGCGGCAATACCTGTTTGTACCTGCGAGCCCATAGTAAGCTCGTAAATATAAAAACGAGGGGTTTCATCTTGTACAAGCGGAGCTTCGCTTGCAAGCCGGTTAAAATTTTCTTTGGCTTTAAGATAAACTGAATCATCGTAAGGGTCAGTATGCGAAGGCAATTCAATTTCGGAGCGTGTAACTCGCAAAAAGCTCAGCGGATTGCCGTCGGCAAGCTCTGCGGCTTCTTCGGTGTTAACAACATCATAAGGAACACTTGCAACAAGATGCGCTTTTTCTTTAACTGGTCTCACTGCTCTGAAAGGTCTGATTACTGCCATTTTTTCTCCAATCGTTTATACAAAAATCTTACTTCTTACTCTTTTTTATTTTTTCTTACAGTTTAAAAATATCATTTCTGTAATTCAATGTAAATAAAGAATTTTTTCTCAGTTAAAATAAATGAATTTTGAATCAATAAAAACAAAAAATTTAAAAACTATCGAACGGACTTTTAACTTTATTGATAGAGGGAGGTGAAATGTGGGTATAGATTTGGGTAGTGGAAAGCTGCTTATGCCCCAGAAGCTCCTGAATGTAACGAATATCCGTTCCTTGTTCCAGTAAATGTGTAGCAAAACTGTGGCGCAAAGTATGGATTGACGCTTTCTTTTTTATTTGAGCTTTAGCCATAGCTTGTTTAAGTATAGCTTGAACGCTCCTGTCCGAATACTTACCTCCAACCGGGTTTTCAAATAAATATTCTTTTGGTTTGTATTTCAAAAAATATTCGCGAAGTAAAACTAATAATTTATCCGAAAGCATTACGTACCTGTCTTTTTTTCCTTTTGTCTGCACAATTTTAATAAGTTTCCTGTCGGAGTCGATATCGTGTATTCTTAAATTTAATACTTCCGACATCCTTAATCCGCCGGAATAAATTGTAGATAAAATTGCTTTGTGTTTTAGGTTTACAACATTATCTAATATCCTGCTAACCTCTTTAATCGAAAAAACATTTGGAATCTTATCAGGTTTTTTCATTTTTATATTAAAATCGAAATCAATTTTTTTCTTTAAAACTGTTAAGTATAAAAAGCGCAGCGAACTTAATGATTGTTTCATTGCCGAATAGCTGTAATTTTTTTCTTCCTTACAGTAAATAAAATAATTCATTACTTCAGTCCCGTTTACATCTGATATTTGCTTTGTAATCAAGTAATTCAGAAAATGATTCAAGTAATTAACGTATGTATTAATTGAACTTGGCGAATAATTTCGCAGTTTTAATTCTTTTGTATAAAGATCAATCAGCTCATCTTTTTTCATAGTGTTAATCCATTATTTTGCGGATTTATAGCAACAAATATAGACATTTAAACGGATTTTACGCAATATTACGTAAAAACAAAGTTGGCGGTCATTTTGGGACAGACCACCGCTACAAGTAAATTTGAAACAGTAAAAAATAAAAGCGATGAAAAATCTAATTTTATCAATTATGACTTTAGCGTTACTTTTTTCAGGTTGTAGAAAAGATGACGACCTAACACCACAGAGCGACTGTGAATTTATAGACTTTAAATACTATAACGGGACGCAAGACAATTTAGGCGAAATGTCCAATAACTACATTTTGGTTGGTGTTGACACAACTTATAGCGACAGTCAAATTCAAAATTTCATTTCAACTGTAAGCTATCTTGACCAAAACTACACTTATACAATTCACACGATAGGACAATACAAATTTAAAGAGATTCCAGTAAGACTTAAATCTTCTAAGAACTGCGGACAAATCGCCCACATAATTACCGAATTAGAAAAAAATGCAATTGTTTCTTATGCTCATTACACAATGAAAACAGACAACTGCACTAATTTAATTGGGGAGCAGATAGGTGATTTGTGCATAAACAGCTACGGAAGTAATTTTTCTGTAAAAGTATTTGATGAAAATGACTTGACAGACTTAAACCAAAAAATTGCAGAGACAAATACTGAATTAGTAAAGCAAAACGAGTTTATGCCAAAATGGTTTGAATTGAGAGCAACAAAAAACTCCAATGGAGATGCTTTAAAAATGGCAAACTATTTCTATGAAACAGGACTTTTTGAACACAGTGAACCCGGAATTTCTAAATATGCAGTGGAATGAAAAACGAACCGCCAACATCACCTATACGCAAGCAGGGGTTTCGTGCTTCGTAGGACAGGAAAGTAGTAAAATTAAAGTTCAGTTCTTCGTAGGAAGTTCAGTGGTTAAAATCCCTGCCTGCGTATAGCTGAGAACCGTTAGGCAATATGCAAAATCAGACTTACTTGTTCAATAATGACTAAAAAATGATTAAGATAATTCGTGATAAAAGTGACAATAGGGATTTTCAAGAATTAATCCTACTATTAGACAATGAATTAGATCTGCGATATGGAAATATTCAAGAACAATATAACGCTTTTAATAAGGTTGACTCAATTGATACAGTTGTGATTGGATATATTGATAACAACCCAGTTGGTTGTGGATGCTTTAAAGTTTTTAATAATAACACCATAGAGATTAAACGAATGATTGTTAAACCAGAATCTCGAGGTAGTGGGATAGCAAAATTGATTTTAACAGAATTGGAGAAATGGGCGATTGAAAAAGGCTTTTCCAAATCAGTTCTTGAAACTGGAATTAAACAACCAGACGCAATTAGATTTTATATAAAACTTGGATATACAAGGATTGATAATTATGGACAATACAAAGACAATCAAAATAGTATCTGTATGAGTAAAGAATTATAAAAATACTAAATACCTAAAAACCCTTCATACGCAATTGCCGCGTAGAGGGGTTGCTAAAGTCAGCTCATTTGGCTATCTTTCGGATAACACGACAAGCGAGCGCCCATGAATCAGCAACGGCTCATACACGCGAACGTTAGCGGTCAGTTTAGAACAGACTGCTGGAAAACACGAACTAAATGAAAAAAATAAAACCGACATATAAACACCCAGAATTTGTTTTAGTCACGGCAGACAAACGAATTGAAAAAGAAAATAAGCGTTTGTGGCTTTCTCTTAATATAGACAAAAGCGCAACCGAAAGTTTGTTGGTAATTTTGAAAAATCCAAGTCGAGCGACCAAAGACATTTCAGACAAAACGGTTTTTACCGTAACGAACTACGTTCACAGAAACAGAAAAAAATATTCAGCATTTAAAAATATTGGGATAGTTATCATTGTAAATCTAATTCCTTTTTACGAAACATACGCAGACCAACTTGGGACATTAGGAGTAAATATAATTGACAAACAAAACCAAGACACAATTACCGACTTGACTTCAAAACACAAAAACGTAATTGTTGCGTGGGGCGACCACCCAAAAGGACTCTACAAAGAATATGAACAACTCAAACAAACAACCTTTGACACTTTAAGAACAAACAAAAACAACGTTTTTTACGTGGACAAACTTTCTAAAAATGGCAATCCAAAACACGGACAAGTTTGGGGCTACGAAAATGAATTATTAAGTTTCAACCTTGACAGAATAAAATAACAGCTAGACAATGTTTCAAGAACCTAAAAAATATACAGACAACGACCATTTCTTTTTTAAACCTGACTACGACTTGGAAAAAGTTTGTAACGCACCGAAAGATAAAGACGGTGTCTTTAAAGTTTTGGAACTACGAAACGGAAAAATAAATTTAGTTTATATAGGTTTCTCCAATTCGGGTGGACTTTACAATGAAATAGTAAACGGACTTCACTATGACAAAAATCCGAGAAAAATTGGTTGGACTTATCAAACAATAAAAGACAAAACAGACGCACTTGACGTTTATTGGTATGTAACAAATGGTAAAAACGACCAAAAAAAAGAACAAGTTGAAATGCTAAAGGACTTTGTTGACCAAACGGGAAAATTACCAAAATGGAACAAATAGAAAAAAACCGAACCGCTAACAACGTGTATAAAGCATTGGGGTTTAAGTGGTTAAATCAAGCGTTTTACCCCGCATCGGCGTTTGTGTCGGCGGATAGGAACGAAGCCCGCATTCCGCCACTGGTCATATTGCAACCGTTTATCCGAAGTTCATCAATAAACTTTCTATCACGAAATATTAGTAACAACTTTAAGTGTACTTATGAAAAACAGGGAAGAAATAATTAAAAACTACCTTGAAGGTTATAATAGTTTTGATGTTTCAAAAATGATAAAATACTTATCTGATAAGATTGTATTCGAGAACATACAAAACGGTGAAACTACAATGACTTTAAACGGAATTGATGAGTTCAAAACTCAAGCAGAAATAGCAAAAAATTATTTTTCCGAAAGACAGCAAAAAATTAAATCTTTCAGGCACTGGAAAGAATAATGTTGTCAAAGTCCAAAAATATTCCACATTAAAAACAAAATAAGTCCAGAAGTATTCCCCAAGCGGGGTCAGAAGTAATCCCCAGTCAGGTTCAAAAGTATTCCCCACCCCTGGATGTAAACAATTTTTTTGAAAACAGAACCATAAA